>DXVA01000492.1 GCA_019408975.1 Lentisphaeria bacterium
ACGTTCCAGAACCGTATTCACAGCCTTGTCGATTTCCGCGCACGGGGTTCCTTTCCGACACCCGACTCCAAGAGAAAAATGGAACGGCGTCATGCGCAGAACCGTTTCCGTTCCGGGAATCATGACGGAAATATCCACGCTCTCCCCGGCGAAAATAAAACGGGAATCCCCCGCATAATACTGCTCGTACAACGCGCGCGGCATCTTCACCTCCACGGGGCTGTTCTCCAGAATATGGGCGCTTATTTTCAGAATCGCACCGGGATTCACGACACGGTAATGCAGTCTCGAAGCCAGTTCATCAAACGCCATCGAACCGCGCACATCGCTGGCGGTCGTGACAACCGCCCTGCCGCCGGTGATCCGCGCAACTTCCGCCGCCAGACGGTTCGCACCGCCGAGATGCCCGCTCAACAGGCTGACCGCATAATCGCCGCGCTCGTCGCAGACCACCACCGCCGGATCACAGACCTTGTTTTTGCAGAGCGGCGCAATATGGCGCACCACGATCCCCGCCGCCATCACCATTACGAAGCCGCGGTATTTCCCCCACGCATCCGCCAACGCTTTCGCGGAACGTCCGGCAGGGTAGACCACCCGCCGCTTCTCCGGCACCATGTCCGCATATTTCTCCGAAACAAACACATCCGCGTTTTCCAGCCCGGCGGCGATCTCCACAGCCTTGGCAACAGCGGCGGAAGTCATGCCGAACACGGCGCATTTCCCCTGAAACACCGCAGTCCCGCAGGAAGCACGGCAGCCGTGTGTAAAGTTTTTGTCATACAATCTGGAAAGCCCGCCCTGCTCCTTGTTCAGGACATTGCCCACCACGATCATCGCCTGGCGCTTGATTCCCGCCGCCTCCACCTGTTCCGCAATATCCGCCAGCGTTCCCCGCACGATTTTTTCATTCTCCCAGCTTACGCGGTAAACCACGGCGACAGGCGTCGATGGAGCGCGCCCCGCGGCAAGCAGTTTTTCCACAAGCCTGCGCATCTCTCCGACACTCAGGAAGATGCACATCGTGCTGCCATGAGCCGCCAGCGAAAACAACTCCTCTTTTTCCGGCACGGGCGTGCGTCCGGCGTCACGCGTCATGATCACGCTCATGCTGAGCCCGGGCATCGTATATTCCGTCTTCAGCGCGGCGGCGGCGGCAAACGCACTGCTCACGCCGGGAACGACATCATAGGAAATGCCGAGACGGTCCAGTTCGCGGTACTGTTCGGAAACCGCACCGTACATCGCAGGGTCTCCGGTATGCAGCCGCACCACCTGTTTTCCCGCTCTGAAACCGGAAACCAGCAGTTCCAGAACTTCTTCCAGCGTCAGCTTCGCACTGTTCACAAGTTCTGCATGTTCCGCAAGTTCCAGCAGTTTTTCATTTACAAGAGATCCGGCGTAAACTACAAGCCCCGCCTGTTTCAATGCCTCTGCGCCTCGTATCGTAATCAGGTCGGGAGCTCCGGGGCCCGCACCGACGAATGTAATCTTTCCGCTCATTTTTCTCCTTTCTTCGAAAACACCGCAAGCGTAATCGGGTTCTCGGCTTTATAACAGGTTCCGTCTCCCAGGGGAAGTGCACGAGCCAGATTCAATACCAGCAGTTCGCGCCGGAACTCTTTCAGTGTCCGCGCCAGAACACAGCAACTCTCCGCCATCACCGCAGTCGCAGCCATGACGCCATCCGGGTTCAGACGCTCGAACGCTCTTTTCAGAATGTTTTCCAGCTCCGCACCCCCGCCGCCGATGAACACGAAATCCGGATCGGGAAGCTCTTTCTCCAAATCCGAAAATGCTCCTTCGCAAAGGTGAAATTCAAGCGGCGACTCCCGCTCCGCATTACGGCGAATCTGTTCCGCGCGTTCCGTATTTTTCTCCACGGCATAAACGGAAAGCGCAGGGCACAAACCGGCGGCTTCCAGACCGACGGAACCGCTTCCGGCGCCGATATCCCACATCACTCCGCCGTGCAGGCGCAGTTTGGAAAGCACGATTGACCTCACCTCCGGATGCGTAATCATATTCTTGCTGTGCTCGTAATATTCGTCGTCAAGCCCCAAAGCCAGCGGGGGCATCGCACGATCCTCCAGAAGAACCAGAATCGAAAGCGAACGGTCCGCCCCGGAATCCTCCGCAATTTCCGCAAGAGACGCAGAGCGTATGAACTCCGATTCCATGCCGATGTCGCATCCGGCGGCAGCCCTGCGGGACGCACAGGCGGGATATTTTGCAATCAACTCAGCGGCAAGTACTTTTGCGGAACGTTTTGCATCACAGTAGACCGCAGCCAGCTCTGAACCGAGAATTTTCCGCCACGGCAGATTTTTTTTCCCGTGCACGCTGAACAATGCCGCATTCTCCCACGGAAGTGCCAGCTTCGCAAAAAGCTCCTGAAACGCGGTCGGATTCGGGTGAATCCGCAGATGCTTCTGCGGGACATAACGGCACAAGGTTCCGC
>DXVA01000493.1 GCA_019408975.1 Lentisphaeria bacterium
GTCGCGCACGAAGACCTATCAGGATGTGAACTCATGGAGATATTTCTTTACGGATGAACTGGAATACGATCCGAAAGGATTCCGCAAACTGCTTTCGGACGAGACGACGCGCAAGGCGCTTGCCATGCTCGCCGGGCTTTTTGAAAATAGTCCGGCCATGACGGATGCCGAAGTCGAAGAGACTCTGCGCAAAGTCGAGGAGGAGAACGGTATGGGGGCGTGCAAGCTCAATCAGCCGTTGCGTGTCGCTGTGACCGGTGTAACGGTCGGCGGCAGCATGTATGAAACCGCGGCGGTGATCGGGACGGCGGCGTGTGCGGTCAGAATCAGAAAGACGCTTGCGCTTCCGCCCGCGCAGTAATTTGAGGTGGAACGATGCTTAATATAGGCAAAAAGAAGGTGATGTCCGTCAGGACGCTCGGGGACAGGGTTCTGCACGCGAAGGCGAAACCGGTTCAGAAGATTGACGACGAAATCCGCGAGTTCGGGAAGAAGCTGATTGAGACGATGTATGCCAAGGATGGAATCGGGCTTGCCGCAACGCAGGTCGGTGTGGCCCTGCGCATGGTTGCCCTGCATGTCGATCCGCCGACAGACAAGGCGGGGAATGTCGTCATGCCTCTTTCTCCGGGGGAAATGGAGCTTTGCCCCAAGATGCCGGTCGTGCTGATCAATCCCGAGATTGTTTCTTTTTCCAAAGCGCTGGAGACTCGTGAAGAGGGGTGTCTGAGCGTTCCGAAAGTTTATGCCCCGGTGGAGCGCCCGGTTTCGGTCGTGCTGAAGGCGCAGATTCTGGACGGTCCCGCGGTTCATCTGGACTGCGGCGGGCTTCTTGCCCGTGCAATTCAGCATGAGCTTGACCATCTGGACGGCGTGGTGTATGTTCAGAGAGTGAAATCTCCGGATTTCGAGGAGATTCTGCCGGATCTGGAGAAGATCATCAGAAAGTCCGGCAATAAAAATTATACAATCAAACGATTGGTTTCCTAAGCCTATGAGTTTTTTCAGGACAGTGTTTCAGGTCTGCACCGGGACGACGGTATTTCTGCAATTGATGAACCGTTCCCTCTGGCGTGCGTTTTTTCATTTTGTCCTTCTGATTTTTCTGCTTGCCTGCTCGCTTGCCACGGTGAATACTTATTTCATCGGCAAGGAGATCAAACGGGTTTGCAATGTTCTTTTTGAACAGGTCGGCGGAGTGAAGATTTCGAAGGACGAGGGAATCCGTCTCCTGAAAAATCCCGATCATGCTCAAAGTTATATTTTGAACCCGATGATGCGGCTTGACTATTTCCCCGGCGGCACTTTTCAGCCGGATGCGGTAAAAAAATGGGATTCCGATTGCGGGATTGTCCTGCTGGACCGTGCCATCATCACGTGGTTCCGCAGTATGCCGGATGCCGCGCACGAACAATATATGGTGATGAGTTCCGTGCCGGACGGCGATCTGGCAAAGAAGATTCCGATGATGCGGCTCATGGAATCGAAAGCCGGGCTCGGAGCGTATCTTGCGGACGGTTTCAGTTTGAAAAAAGGGGAGAAAATCGGGAACCTCGTTCTCTGGCCGGATGGTTTTTCCATTGACGACCCGTCGGTTGTCGCCGGGCAGATGATCTCCGGCGTGGCTTTCGTGATATTCTGCATGGCTTTTCTGGGGATGTGCATGCTGGGAGTCTTTACGGTTTTCTTTTTTGCGCTGGCTCAGTATTTCTGGACTTCAAACGCGCAGGAGCGCCGGATGAGTTTCCGAACGGTTCTGATCATTACAGTATATGCCGCTGTTCCTCCGCTGATCATCGCCGCGCTGCTTTCCGGAATCGGTGTGCCGTTTTTGAGTTTCCAGACCGTATTTTTCATTGCGTTTTTCATTTATCATCTGGTGGTGTTCAGCCGTATTCATAAACAGTTGAATCCGCCGAAGAAGGATGATGAAGATATATTTTAACGAAAGAAGGTGAAGCATGGGATTCATTGTAAAGAACTATGACTTTTTCAGAATGCAGGACTGGTATCCGAAGCTGTCCTCGAACAGTTTTCCTGCTGTATTCCTGACCCTGAAAGATGCCGAAATCGCCGCGCTTGCCGCGGGCGAGACTTCCGGAGCCGTGGTTGCCGCCCTGATTCCGAGACTGAAACTTGCATTGAGGACTTTCAGCGGGATGCGTTTCGTTTCCGTGGATTCCGCCGCTCCCACCGACACGGAGCGTTTTCTCAGGAAACGCGGTGCGGTAAGTTCCGCGGAAAGTGCATGGGCGGTTCTTGCCGAGAGTTCAAAAGTGCGCAATGCCGCTGCCGCCGGGACTGTTTCCTGTATCTGCGTCCGCCCGTTCCGCCGCATGGACGTGACCCGTGAATACCGGCTTTTCATCCGCGGAGGCAAACTGCAGGCAATGAGCCAGTATTGGCTGATCCGTCATTTCCGGCGCCTGGTGAAGCTGAAAGATTCCTAC
>DXVA01000494.1 GCA_019408975.1 Lentisphaeria bacterium
GCTTTCCGCCGCCCGCGAACTGGGATTCCGTCCCCGCGTGGGCGTGAGAACCCCGCAGATCGCGCTGATTACCGAGCCGCCGCAGAAAACCGTGATGGGCGGATATGTCAATACCATGACGCAGTACATCTGCCATGCCCTTTCCCGCTCCGACGCAACTGTCCGGATGATCACGGAGGACCGGATCGACAATCTGGTCAACTGCTGGTTCGACGGCATTATCGGCGTCGCCTGGGAGGAGCATACGATCGAGATCCTGAAAGGGATGAAGAATATTCCCGTGATCTGGCTGAGCAACCTTTACAAAGAATATTTCCACTGTATTTACATCGACGGAACGGAAACCGGAAACCTTGCGGGGGATTACCTTGTCAATAAGGGACACCGCAGGATTGCCGTGATCCATGACGTCGATTACGCCGGGCACCTGCGGGCGGACGGAGTCGGCGAGGCGATGCGCAGAAAGGGAATCGATCCCGCGCAGAACCTGATGAAGATTCCGAATTCCATGCCGCTGCATCTGGCTGTCAAACAGCTGATCGACGCGGAATGCACGGCGGTATGGGTTACAGGGGAAGATATGAAGGTGCTGGAAGTGAACTGGCTGATCCAGGAACTGGCGGGAAAACGGGTGCCCGAGGACATTTCCCTGATGGGATTTGAAAACCCCGGAATCTCCGAATTCCTCTGCCCGTCGCTTACGACGATCGCGTCGCCTCTGCACGAGATGGCCGATAAAGCGGTGGAGCTGGTCCTGCGGGATGACCTCAGAGAACTCCGGCAGGTCAAGATGCAGGTTCGCCTGATTGAACGCAATTCAATTACAACAATATCATAAAGGAAGAAAAACATGAAGTTCACACAACTCACATCCGTTTTATCGGCAATGTCCGTTCTGTTTGCGCTTTCCGGTGCGGAGCTGCCCTTCGTGAAAGAGCAGTGCCAGCCGCGCTACAAGGCGAAAGTCACATGGGAAGGGAAAGACCTGATCCTCAGAACCGATACCGCCGAATGGGATTCCGGCGTCAAGATCAACCCTGCGAAGGGCGAGAAGTATCTGGACCTTTCCAAAGGAAAAGTCCTTGCCGTCGATGTGGAGAACCTTTCCGACAAGAACCAGCTGCGCCTGACCATGCACATTTCCAGCGGCAGCCGCAAGGACAGGAATTTCCGCGAAGCCTATACCGGCATCGGCTTGAATCCCGGCGAGAAGCGCACCATGCGCATGTATCTGCCGCACAAAGCCATTTTTGAAGTCGGCAAGGATGCGCGCAACCTGAAGAATCCGCTTGACACGGACAAAATCAATGCCATCGAGTTCAAGATGATCTGGCCCTATGAGGCGGGAAAGAAAGATCTGGCATACTGCCGCCTCTCGAATCTCCGTCTGGAGGGGGAGCCGGAAGTCGCAAAGAAGATTCCGGCGGACAAGTATATGCCTTTCATTGACACCTACGGGCAGTACAAGCACGGCGAATGGGCGGAGAAGATTCATTCCGACGAGGATCTCAAGAAGAACCACGAAAAGGAACTTGCCGAACTGGAAAAGAGTTCCGCTCCCGTGGAATGGGACCGTTTCGGCGGATGGAAGAACGGACCCAAGCTGAAGGCGACAGGACATTTCAGAGTCTCGAAATACCAGGGCAAGTGGTGGCTCGTCGATCCGGAGGGACGTCTCTTCTGGTCTACGGGAATTGACGTGCTCCGCACCCATACCGACGCCACGCAGGGAAGAAAACATCCGCAGTGGTTCTCCCAGCCTGTGCCCGAAGACGGAACCCTGCCGTTCACGCACTGGAATCTCCAGAAGAAATACGGCAAGGAAGATTATGCGGACGATTTCTACAAGGTGCTCAACAAACGCATGACTGCATGGGGCATCAACACCATCGGCAACTGGGGCGACAGAAGGCACATGCTCATGGGCGAGAAACCCTATGTGCTGTCCCTCTGCGATTACGACCGCGATCTTCCCAAGTTCAAGGAAGTCGAAGTGAAGAACGGAGAAACCAGAGTCAAAAACAGCGGCGTCAAATTCTATGACGTGTTCGATCCGTCTTTTGAAGATCAGATGGGCAACATGCTTGTGAACCGCGCCGCAACCGATCCGATTGTGAAAAAGTCCATCACCGATCCGATGTGCATCGGGTATTTCATCGACAACGAGCTCCAGTTCGGCAATATCATGAAGGCTGTGATGAAGGCTCCTGCGGAACAGCCCGCGAAGATGGAATTCGTCAAGGACCTGAAAGCCAAATACAAGGATTCCGTCGAAGCCCTGAACAAGGCATGGGATACGAAGTTTGCCACATGGGAGGACGTCGCGAAAAATACGGCGAATCCCAAAGGCAAAGGATTCCGCGAAGACGAGCGCGCATTCTATAAGAAGTTCGTGAACGAATACTTCCGGATCTGCCGTCAG
>DXVA01000495.1:0-507 GCA_019408975.1 Lentisphaeria bacterium
AGGGCACGCCGCTCCTGCTGGGCGGTCCCGAGAGCGAACCTTTTGCGAAACAGGACAGCGCAATCACCGAAACGCGCAACTTCCCGGTATTCATGGTTCCGGACGAAGAGTATCCGGCGGCGACGATCATCGACTTCCCGCATCTGTTTGCCGAACTCAATGCGACTCTCGGCGCCGTGAAACGCATCGGCATTGTCGGCGGCGACCGGATGCCCTGCGGATGCCACAAAGGGATTACGGACGGCTTCGTCGGGGTTGAAATTGTTGACATCACATCTGAATTCCTGAATCTGCGCTATTATAAATCCTCCTGGGAGATCGAGCAGATTCGTGCCGCGTTCCAGCTGGCGGACCTCAGTTATGAAGCCATGAAAGAGATGATTCAGGTCGGCAATACTGAAATTCAGGTTGCGGCGGCGGGCGAGTATGCGGCGCGTAGCCGCGGTGCGACGGGATTCGGTTTCTCGGCGATTGTCGGCAGCGGGAAACGCGGAAATGCGGTCGTCC
>DXVA01000495.1:550-2390 GCA_019408975.1 Lentisphaeria bacterium
GGACGGCGAACTGGTGATGATCGGGATTGCCCCGAAGATTCGCGGCTATGCCGGCGTGGTCGGCGATGCGCTTCCCGTAAACGGAACCTATTCAGCGAAACAGATCGAGTGCATGAAGTATCTGCGCGAGGCGTTCTGCCTGACGAAGGAGATGCTGAAAGTCGGGCTGACCGGGCGCGAGATCGATGCTCCCGCGCGTGCTTATTTCAATAAACACGGCTTTGAAAAGAACCTGGTCTGCCCGTTCGTGCACACGATCGGCTTGAATGAGGCGGAGTGTCCTTTCTTCGGTCCGAACAGCGATGATGTGCTGGTTCCGGGGATGACGGTCTGTGTGGACGTGAGTTTCTTCGGGCATCCGGAATTCAACGGTGTCCGCATTGAAACTGGTTACGAGATCACGGACAAGGGCGCCGTTCCGTTCAGCCCGAAAATGGATAGGCTCCATACGGATCTGGATCATTTCTGACCCGTGTACGGTGAATGAGCATGACTGGGACGGGGTTGATTCCCGTCCCCCGCCAGACATCATTCCTCACGGATTTTGTCCCATGCCCGGATATACTTTGCGTTGTCTTTTCCGAGGTCGCGCAGAGGGACGCATCTGGAGCGGACGGATTCCGGGATGGAGAATGCCGGATTCCGCCGGAGCTTTTCATTTACCAGTTTCACCGCTTCCGTGTGCGGGGTGACATACATGATCTCATTCATGTTTTCCGCCGCGATTTCAGGGCGGTACATGAAGTTGATGAACTCATGCGCAAGCTTGGGGTTCCGGCTGTTCCTGACTACCGTGAAATTGTCGAACGTGACCGTGGAACCCTCCTCCGGAATGACGAATGCAACGTTCGGTTTTTCCATGGAGACCTGGAGCATGTCGCCGCTGTAAGTCTGGATCAGGAAGAACTCGCCGGAGGCAAGGGCGCGTTTCGCGTCGTCCACTTCGAACTTCGCGATATTCTGTTTCCATTTCTGGATCAGCGCAACGGCTTCGTCGATCTGTTTCTGATCCGTCGAATTGACGTCATAGCCGAGTGTGCGGAGTGCGCAGCCCATGACCTCGCGCTGATCGTTCAGGAGAGAAGAACGCTTTCTGATCTCCGGGCGTTCAAACATGCGCCATGTCGGTTTGAAGTCCTTGACCCGGTTCGTATCATAGCCGATCCCCGTGAAGCTGACGAAGTACGGAACCGAATACTTCAGTTCTCCGTCGAGGGAAAGAGGAGTGTAGGAACGGTCGAAATATTTCGTGACGTTCGGGAGCAGGGAGGAATCAAGGTCGCGCAACATTCCCTGTTCATACATGAGTTTCGCCATATAGGAGGACGGCACGATGACGTCATAACCGCCCGCTCCCGCCTTCAGCTTGGCGTACATCGCTTCGTTGGAATCGAAAACATCCACCTTGACCTTGCAGTTGAATTCCTTTTCAAACTTGCGGATCACATTGTCGGAAATATAGTCGCCCCAGTTGTAGATGTGGAGCGTTTCCTTCGGATTGCCGCAGGATGCCAGGAGGAGAGCGGCGGACGCCAGCAGGGCAAGAGCGCCGAACAGGATGGTTCGTTTCATTTTTGATTCTCCGTTTTGTTTGAAAGAAGTTTTTGCGTGACAAAGACTAAAACAAATGTCATGATCAGAAAGACCACGGACAATGCATTGATTACGGCGGGAGTGCCGCGCCTCATGGCGCTCTGAATGTAGATCGGAAGCGTCGTGTCTCCCGCGCCCTTCACGAAAAATGTGATAACGAAATCGTCGATCGACAGCGTGAAGGCGAAAAGAGCTCCCGCGATGATTCCCGGAGAGATGATCGGCAGCGTCACGCGGAAGAATGTGT
>DXVA01000496.1 GCA_019408975.1 Lentisphaeria bacterium
GGGATGAACGCATCGTAGGAGAGCAGATTCAGGTAATGAACCAGCGAGCCGCCGTGGTCCAGAGTCGCCTGATAGGAGCCTTGGAACAGATCGCCGCAGTCGATCAGAAGGACATGATCCCTGCCGCCCGCCGCTGTGCGCTCAGCTTTGATCACGGAAGCCAGGCGCGCGATTCCGGGAGTCCGGCGGCCGTCCGTCTGCGCATGAATGTCGGTCGTCTGAATCACCGTCAGCTTGACGGTTCCGGCGGAACAGAACAGCGCTGCGCAGAGCAGCAGTGCGGCAAACAGGGATTTCAGCAGGTCATGCTTCCACATTGATGTGCCGGAGCTGGTAACTGCCTTGTTTGACGCCGCCGAGTTTCCGGATCACGACCGGGCACTTGGCGCGAAAGAGGAAAAAGACCGGACGGTCCGAGTCGTCGCAGAGGGTTTCAAAATTGCCCTGTCCCTTTGCGATGATCAGGTCCGCCGAACGATAGGCGCCCATGAACTCCTCCGAGGATGCCGTCAGCGAGATTCCGGGCGTGAAATCTCCGGTGTCGATCACGCGGACATTTTGGAAGCCGGAGGGTTCCACTTCGGCTCTCGTGATGTCGTTCAGGATCGGTTTACCGCGCACTGCGAGGGTGATTTTTTCCTGATGCAGACTCACAAGGAGCGTATCGAAAACCGCCTCGCCGCAGTTGTCCATGATGTAAAGTATGTTCTCCGCCTCCTCCATTTTCTTACGGAGGAGACACATGGCGGCACGGTCGAAAGGCTCGGAAAGCGAGTGAATGATCTTTTCCCGCGCGCTGTTCAGGTCAAAATTGCAGTCCACGCCGAAGTCGATGATGTTTCCCGCGATTGCCAGCAGGACATATGCTTCGAACGGATCGGAGAGTTTTTCCAGTTCGGGGCGGATATTTTCCAGAAGTTCGCGCGCATATTTCGTCGAAAGCTCCTTTTCCCGTTTGAACGGTTCAAAACCGTTTCCGTGAGAGGATATGATTTCGTTGACCCGTGCCGCGATCAGCGGGGGCGGCTGTGTGAAATCCGCCTCGCAGATCATCCGCATGACCTCTTTGGAGATTTCGATTTTTTCTTCGCCCGGAACATTCAGTTTTCCCAACTGGTGAAACAGGCTGTCGCAAAAACATTTACTGCATTCCACTTCGCTTTTCATCAATCATTTCCCCTATGTGAGAAGACGGCGGCGATCTTCATTTCAAAGGCAGTTCCACGGGACAGCGCTGCTCGAAGGCAAGCGCGGAACGGTATCCGGCTGCCTGGGCGAGTTCCGCAGCCCGGTCGAAATCCGATGCGATTTCAACCGGAGAATGTGCGTCGGAACCGAGCGTCAGCGGCATGCCCGCCTCCCGTGCGGCTTTCAGGATTTCAAGCGAGGGATACATCTCTTTGACGGGCTTGCGCAGTCCGCAGGTGTTGATCTCTATTGCGATTCCGCGTTCCCCGGCAAAGGTTAGCGCCTCGCGCATCTTCTTCATGAATTCCGACGGGTCGGACGGGCGATGCCCGAATTTTTTCGGCAGGTCGGCGTGTCCCATGATGTCGAACTTGAAATTCTGAATGAATTCGCACATCAGCTCGGCGTAACGGTTCCAGACATGATCCACACCGATCGAATCCCATTTCTCAATCTCGTAAGGATTGTCGAATGCGAAATCACCGACATAATGAATGGAGCCGATCAGATAATCGAAAGGTTCTTCCTGAATTTCCCGTGAAACCTCATCCATGCGCCCCGGCACCCAGTCCAGCTCAATCCCGTAGAGCACCTTGACCGGCGTTTTTTCCGCGGATTCCCGCAGGCGGCGCACAATGGAACGATACTCGGAGTATTGTTCCGGGTTCATGCGCGACGAGGTGTCATAACCCGCCGGCCACGGAATATGGTCGGAGACCCCGAGGTATTTCAAGCCGCGTTGGCAGGCGTATTCAAAATATTCTTCCGGTGCCCCGTCCGCATGTTTGCAGAGGCTTGTATGGGTATGCAGGTCCGCGAACATGGCTCACCCGCGGATTTTTCTCTGAAGGTTGGAAATGACCCGGCGCGTATCCTCGCTGGCTTTCGTCATTTTTTCAACCTGCGAGAGCGCATGAAGCACCGTCGCATGATTGCGCCCGCCGAATGCCGAACCGATCTCGACCAGAGAATGATCCGTCATTTCGCGTGAGAGATACATGGCGATCATGCGGGGCTCCGCGATGTTCTTCGGGCGTTTGGAGCCCGTCAGGTCGTTGACGCGCAGCCCGAAATGTTCGGCAACCGTCTTCTGAATCCCGTCGATCGTCACTTTGCGCGATTCGGCTTCCTTGTCCAGCAGGTCCGCCAGCAGATCCTCGGCAACCGCCATCGGAACGGACGGGCTCTTGG
>DXVA01000497.1:0-1921 GCA_019408975.1 Lentisphaeria bacterium
ATCTTGCCCCGTGGCTTGCATGTCTGGACAGGTTCGGTGTCAGTGTGGTGTCGCCGAATCTCCGGGACAATGCCTGGATGTCGCCCGCCGCCGTTTCCGATTTGCCGCGTCTTCTTGAAGAAGGGAAGAAACGGCATCGCCGGCACCGCATCGTCTTTGTTTCCGGTATGGTTTTATCACGGCGGGGCGGACAGGACGATTTCCGTTTCCGAAGCGCGGGCTCTGGCGGAAATTCTTGCGGTGAAAGAGGATTTTCATTATTATGAAATCGGCGGCGGAAACCGATTCCCCGCTCTCTTTTTTCAACAGGGACTTGAGGATTTTTTTATTTCACAGGGAGAAAGATCACAATGAAAGACTGGCGTGAGATTCTGAAGCTGGAGCGGAAAACGGCGCAGCCGGGCGATCCCTTTGCCCCGCCGCGGCGCTGCAATCTCTGCAACTATTATCAGGGACGCTATTATGAACTGCATCCGTCCGCAGAACCGGAGTGCATTCAACATGCGAAAGCGCTTGCGTATGCGCTGGCACATCTGCCGCTGACGTTTCATCCGGAACAGGAGTTTTTCGGCGGAGCGGAAACTTTCCGCGCCGATGAACTTCCTCCGGAAATCACGCAGGAGATGTATGACGGCGCCCTGCGGAAATTTCAGGAACACGGAGTCCGTCATTTCGGAGTCAGCTGGTCGCATACGATTCCTGATTACAACGGGTTGATGCGGCATGGCATGGGGGCTTTCATTCTGCGTGCGGAAGAAGCGTTCCGGCGGGATTCCGCACCGGATGCGGAGGCGATGCTGATTGCATTGCAGGGGGTGTCGGCGTTTTTTCTGCGTGCGGCGGAATCCTGCGCCGAGTCACACCCGGAGGCGTCGGAGCGTCTGCGGCGGACTGCGTGGGACAAACCGGAAACATTTGCCGAGGGGCTCCAGTTGATGTGGCTGATCTTTGTGATTCTGGAGGCGGAGGGACGTTTTCACAATGCGCTGGGGCGTGTCGATCAGTATCTTTATGAATGTTACCGGAAAAGCAGTCCGGACCATGATTTCGCCCTGAACCTGTTATGCCATATCTGGGTGAAGGTGGAAGGGTTTCATGAGGTGACGAATCTCTGTATCGGAGGGGTGACGCCGGAGGGGGAGGACGCCGTCAATGAGTTGAGTTTTCTTGCGCTGGAGGCGACGGCTTTGGTGCATTCCGCCTCGACGAATCTTTCCGCGCGTCTGCACCGGAAATCGCCGGATCGTTTTCTGCTTGCCTGCATTGATCTGATCCGGACGGGAATCGGTTTTCCGGCGGTGTTCAACGACGAAGTGAATATCCCGATGCTGACCCGTCTCGGGATTCCCCTTGAGGCGGCGCGGGATTATGCTCTGGTCGGGTGCGTCGAAACGTTTCTGCCGGGACGCCAGCCTGCCTGGAGCGACGGACGTTTCAATATGCCTGAAATCTTCTCGGATACGATTCTGCATCTTTGCGAGTTCGATTCTTACGAGGCGCTCCGGCAGGCATTCGCGAAAGGCATGCGCAGGGGACTGGCACGATACCGCGACGATTACAACCGGATGCTGGCAGAATATCCGCCGGACCGTTTTCCCGATCCTCTGCTTTCCGCGCTGACCCGCGACTGCATCGCGCGCGGCAGGGACATCAACGGCGGCGGAAGCGAATTCTGCCGTCTGCACGGAATCGGGATGATGGGGCTGGCAACCCTGACGGACAGTCTTGCCGCCGTGAAGAAGCTGGTCTTCGAGGAGAGGCGGATTCCTGCGAGGAAACTGGTGGATGCGCTGAAGAACGATTTTAAAAATGAGGAGGAACTCCGGCTTACCCTGCTCAACTGCGCTCCGAAATACGGGAATGACGATGATTACTGCGATTCCATCGCCGCGGACATCGTGGAACTCTGCGGAACTTTGAC
>DXVA01000497.1:1931-2378 GCA_019408975.1 Lentisphaeria bacterium
CCAATATTCAGAATATTTCCGCCGGAAAGAACGTCATGGCAACACCCGACGGCAGACATGCGGGGACTCCGCTTTCCGATGCGGCGTCTCCGGACGGAGGACGCGACAGGAACGGTCCGACCGCTTTTGTGAATTCGATTGTGCGCCCCGATTACGCCGTCCAGAACTGCACCGTGGTCAATATGCGTTTCCTGCCGGAAATGTTCGATTCGGGTGCCGGATGCCGGAGGATGCTTGCGCTTCTGCGCCGCTTCATTGAGGGGAAGGGGCAGGAGATGCAGTTCAATGTGACGAATGACGCCGTATTGAGAAAGGCGGTTGCCGAACCGGAAAAGTATGCGGACCTGATTGTGCGGGTCAGCGGCTTTTCCGCATTCTTCACAAAACTTGCGCCGGAGGTTCAGCAGGATATTCTGCGGAGGCATGCTCATGGCGCGTGAACTTACG
>DXVA01000498.1 GCA_019408975.1 Lentisphaeria bacterium
CCCCTGAAGAAAGCAGAAATCAGGACGGAGTGGCGGATTTCCAATATCGGCAGGGAAGTCTGCGATATTTCCTTCTGGTCTCATAATTTCCCTGCTCCGGGGAACCCCGCCGACCCGCTGCATCAGCTGGAATTCCGCCTCGGGAAAACTGCAATTGAGCTTCAACCTGCGGAGCAGGTTTTTATTTGCCGGAATAATGTGCCTGTGAAATTCAAAAATGTGATCGGCAGGACTGATTCCGGTGAAGTTGCGGTCCGGAACATGAAAACCGGGCATCGGATGAAGTTTTCCATTCCTGCGGAACAGGCAAATCAGTTTTATTTCTGGCGGGGGGCGAATGCCACAGTGGAATCCATGACCATTCCCGTGAAACTTCAACCCGGACAGGTATATCGGACTTCCGCTTTATGGAAAGCATACATCAATTGATGGGCGAAGCATTTTGTCTTTATGCGGAAATATTGCAGTGGCAGCTTTCTGCCGGATTGGAACAACGCAGGCGGTCAGCTGAAGATTCGGACATAAACGACAGTGGCTGTTTTTTCCTCTTTCGTTGCTTTCTTTATTTACCCCGGGATAAAGGTCCGGACCCGGGGCATTGCCGGGAGAGGCATGACCATCACCCCAGAGCATGTTGGCGCCTCCGTGTGCCTTGCGGGTGCTGACGGATTTATAGTTTTTGCTGAGATATATCGTGGAAATTGATTGTGTTGCCGTGAATGTCGATAAATAACTGAAATATTTCCAGGTGTCATCCATGACTGGAATTACTGATTATGCAGATTTCATTCAAAAAAATGGTTCGATAGCGCGATACCTTGCATTGCAAAATAGTTTCGTGCAGAGAACTTTCAGCCCTGGTGCTGTCTGTGCGGAAACGGCGGCTGCCACAGGCGGGACCTCGCAGGCCCGCAGACTTGCATGAGGACAGTTCACTCAGGACATATTCGGGAAAGCCGGGGAAACGGAAAAAATGGGATTCCGCTTCTGCGCTTTACAGGAGATTCAGATGCTTTTTCATCATCTGCGGGGCATTTCTGTGATAGCCTTCCGGCAGATTGAAACGCTCGCAGACGGAACGCAGAAGATCGGCGGCGTGGGAAATGTAACCGCTGGCAAGGTCTGCGGCGGTTCGTGTCTGATAAACCGTGATTTCCGGAATCCGGCAAAGGTAACGGTCGGGCGCGGTGCCTTCGATTCCGAGTTCGAGATTTTCCACGTGGTTCAAGGCAAGGGCGATCTGGAGGGACTGCTCGTCAAAACCCAGCCCCGCATAGAGCCCGGAGAGGAACTGCATTGCGTCTGCGAAGAAGTCGAGGAGAAATCTGTATTCCACGGAACCGTTCAGCGGATATGCGGCGATGAAGTGGAAAAGCCCTGACTGGTAAAGCTGCCAGACTCGCGCCTCCGAGGCAAAACGCAGCGATACATTTGTCACATAGGCTTCGCGCAGATCGCCCGGTGCGATGAAACTGGAGTTCGGGTGGAAATCATATGCCGCTTCCGCCTGATGCCGCAGTTCGCTCAAGGTAAAACGTTCGGAAACATATTCATTGGGCGTGACCGTAAGCTCGATCGTAAAACCGGGGCTTGAGATATTTTTCCGGCGTTTCATGAAAAAGTTGTGTGAATGTGCCGTTTCCTCTGCAAAATGGCTTTGCCCCTCTTCCGCAGGAGTGACTGCATTGTGTGTTTCGTAAAGCAGTCCGCGGATCATGCGCCCGAGCTGTTCCCGCTGGTTCCGCATGGCTCGCTGAATGATGCCGTGAATTTCACTGGAGCGGTATGCCGGGCGGCTTGAAGCATCGGCTGTACGGATATAAAACACTCCTTGAAGGAGTTCATGCTCGGAGCCTGCCGAACAGACGTGCGGAAGACTGCTGAAGCGCCGGATCACGAAAACAACGTAGCGTTTGCCGTCCACAACGGGACGTTCAAGCGTGAAATCAATCTGCGGATCAGCGTAACGGTTGATGAAACTGCCGACCGCCGTCGGATCGAAAGACTGAGCTTCTTCGGGCGTAAGCCCGGTAAAAACAGCGGGCTGCCCGGATGCGTCTTCCCCGACGCCGACCACGACATACCCGCCTTTGGTGTTTGCCATGGCGAGACAATGACGGACGAACTTCGCTTTTCCGGAACGCGGCAGTTTCAGCCAGTTCTGCGCGGCTTTGTAATCCAGTTCATCGGATTCCACTCCGCGGTAAATGATGCTCTTCCAGTCGATGTCTGCGCCCATGCTGCCCTTATTTTGCCTTGAGGTCGAGTTTCAGCCCCAATGCTTTGTTGAAGTTGTTGTAAAGACTCATCATCGCCGCGACTTCAATTGCCGCGGTGATTTCCTCGTCGGTGACGCCTGCCGCTTTTGCC
>DXVA01000499.1 GCA_019408975.1 Lentisphaeria bacterium
GCACATGTTGCGGAGGGGCGCGACTGGCAGGCAATATGCCGCGTCATATCCGCAGACGGAAAATATCCTGTGCTCAGCCGTCCTCCCCTCGGCAATTACTCCGAATTCGGGCTGCCCGGGCTCAGCGGAACTTCGACTCAGATTCTGATGACCCGTTCCGCCTTCGGAAACGCATGTATCGAAGAAGGTGAAATCGAAAATTTCCCCTATACCGGTTACTCCAAAACCAATACGTTCCTGAATCTCCAGAATTCCGTCGCAATCGGATGCGGCAACGACGCCGTCACGCTCAATCTCTACGATCACTGCGGAACCCCGATGTCTGCGACGGAGGATATTCTGCTGGCGCTTTCCGGCGGCAAAGAGTATCTGGCGGCGCTGAAATCCGTCATTCAGCCGCGCGGCAGGGACCGCGGTGCAAGGGTCTATTTCCATCCCGGTTCAGGCAAATCGAAACAGCTTGACGCAAGAACGCGCAATTTCTTCAGTGATGTCGGCGCCACGCTTGAAATGCTCAAAATGCTCGGGATCGCAGCGACAATCAACGAAGATGCCGTCACGGTTCTCGCAGGGCAGAGCATCCGTTCCGCCCCGGACGATGAAATTCTCCGCATTCTGGAACAGGGCGCATTCATTGATTCCGTCGCATTCAAAGCGCTTTGCGAGATGGGATATGCGGAACTGACCGGAGCGGATTACGTGGAATCTTTCCCTCTGAACACGACACATCCGATTTCCGGGGAACGGTTCCACAATGAAAAATTCGGCGGCACGCCGCAGCACGCCTTCTCGCTCGCAATCCACGGGCAGCGCCCGCTGTTCACGGTCATAAAACCGCACAGGGGGAGCGAGGAAATCACTGAATTCGTCGACCCGGATTTCAAACGTCTGTTTCCGGGAACCTGTGCGTTCACCAACAAACTGGGAGGGCGCATCGTGGTGTTTCCGCTGGAAATCGCCGGGCTCTGCGCTGGATTCAAAACTCCGGCACGCAAAAAATGGATGCATGATCTTTTAAGCTGGATCGCACACGATGCCCTGCCGATGCATGTCACGGGGGACCGCAATCTCCTGCCGTTCCGCCTCGACCGTGAGAACGACACCATCGCGGGAATCTACAATCTCTCGCTTGATGAGCTGGAGAACATCACGGCGACCTTCCATACCGCACGCAAGGTGAAAAGTGTCCATGTGCTGGAATACAAGGCGGCGGAGTGGACAGTCTTCCGAAACTTTGTGCAATACGGCAATACGCTCGTGATCCGCATTCGGAATCTGGCATTCAATACTCCGAAATATTTTTCCATCACCTACGAAAAGGAACAGAAATGATCAATCAGCTTTTTAGCCTGAAAGGCAGAACTGCGCTGGTGACGGGTTCCAGTCGCGGAATCGGGCGCGCCATTGCGATGCTCCTCGGCGAAGCCGGCGCATACATCCATTTCCACGCCAGCAAACCGTCCGCCAGACTGGACGAAACGCTCGCCGGAGCGAAAAGCAAAGGCATTGACTGCGACTCCGTAACAGCCGATCTTTCCTCGCAGGAGGGAATTGATACGATCGTACAAACAATTAAAAACGCGGACATCCTGATCCTGAATGCGTCGGTTCAGGCCTATCAGACGCTTGCGGAGTTCGACCCGGAGGAATTCACGCGGGAATTCAATACAAACGTGCGCTCCTCTTTTTCGCTGGTGAAAGCATTTCTCCCCGGCATGGCGCAGCGCGGCTTCGGGCGCATCATCACGGTCGGCAGTGTCAACCAGTGGAAACAGTCGCCGAGGCTCTGCATCTATGCCAGCACGAAATCGGCACAGGTCAACATGATCATGAACTGTGCCCGTTCCTATGCGAAATTCGGAATCACGGCAAACAATATCGCTCCCGGCGTCATCGCGACGGACCGGAACAAGGCGGCGCTGGAAGACCCGGCAATGGCAGAAATGATCATGAAGCAGATTCCCGCCGCCCGCTTCGGCACAGCGGAAGACTGCGCCGGGCTCGCGCTTCTGCTCTGTTCCGATGCCGGAAGCTACATCACCGGTGCCGACATTCCCGTCGCAGGGGGAATGCAGCTGTAACGGTATTCCGTCAAAAAAGGGAAGGTATTCCGCGAACCATTGGAATCCGGTAAGCAATCGCGGATGAACTTTATGCTTGCCGCTGGAAAAATGCTCCGGCATATGCTATCTTATCTGTCTGACAGATTATTTTACAAGGAGCTATGATCAATGAGAAATGATTTTCTTCCGTTTTCCAAGCCTTCCATCAGTGAAGAAGATATCGCTGCGGTGGCGGATGTCCTGCGTTCCGGCTGGATCACCACCGGCCCCCGCACCAAG
>DXVA01000005.1 GCA_019408975.1 Lentisphaeria bacterium
CCGCCGGACTGGATGACGAAACGCGATGCGGCGGAGGCGGAGCGTCTGCGCTGTGTGTTTGCCCCCGCCTCCCTGATTCTTGCCGTGGAGGAACTTCTGCTGGAAAACGGAGTGGATGTCTGGTATGATACGCTCGCCGTCAGTGTCTGCAAAGATGGAAGGTATTTGCAGACTCTGAGCGTGGAAAATACGGACGGGCGTTCCGAAATCCACGCGAAAGCTTTTGTGGACGCCACCGGCGGCGCGTATCTGTCGCGCATGGCGGGCGAGGAGGTTTTCTTTGCCGGAAACGTGCTGTCGTTCTGGACACTTGAATATGAAGGAAAGCGTCTTCCCGGACGTGACCGCATGGCGCCGGAAATCAATATGCTTGCGCGCGGCAATGCCGATCGGACTTTTACTGCGCCGACCGCAAAGGATGTGAGCCGCTACATGCTGGAAACACGTGCGATGATGCGGAATTTCTATGCCGGGGAATATTCAAAGAACGGTTATGACCGTTTCTCACGCTGGCCGCTGGTCGTGCCGTCCATGCCGCAGTTCCGCAAAATTGCCGCACTGAAAGGGCATTTTGTTCTGGAATCTGGAATGGAACATCGCCGTTTCGAAGATTCCATCGGTCTGGCTGCCGATTGGCGGAAAAGCGGTCCGGTCTGGGAGATTCCGTTCCGGACTCTTTGCCCGCGGGGGACGGATAATCTGTTTGCCGCCGGGCGCTGCATTTCTTCGATCGGCGACGCATGGGAGATTACCCGTGTGATTCCGTGCGCCGCATTGACCGGGGAAGCCGCAGGTTATGCCGCGGCGCTGCGGGCGGAAAATATGACCGCGGAACTTTCTGATTCCGTCAGGCGGCGGATGCTGGGCAATGGAAATCTGCTTCATTCAGTGAATAACCCAGCCGCAGACTGCGGAGTATCGGGAAGCCGGAGCAATGACGAATGCCGGATGTTGCAATCACCGTGATTTTTCTTCGTGATATTCCGCTTCGGTATTGATGTTCCAGAGCTGTGATTTGTCTTGGGAACCGGAGACGATCAACTTGACCGCGCTCATTGCGGAAAGCATGGAGTGGTCCATATTGTTATAACGGTGCTGCCCGTTGCGTCCGATGCAGTAGAGATTCCCGACTGTGTCGAGCCAGTTTCGGATCAGCCCGAAGTTTTCATAACTCCCGAAATAGGCGGGATAGGCTTTCCTGACTTTGATGCGGACTGAAGATGTGACGGAGGATGCGTCGAGGACTCCGATTTTTTCAAGTTCGCCCGTTGCGAAAACGATGAACTGTTGGTCGTCCATCTGCCAGAGCTCGTCTCCCTCGTTGCAGAAGTATTCGAGTCCGAGCCAGATCTTGTGAAGCGGGTCTTTCAACATATAAGGCGACCAGTTGTTGAATATCTGGAGACGCCCGATCCTGACGTCCGGTTCCTGAATGTAGATCCAGCAGTCCGGAACGATGTTGTTGATCGTCTGCAAGCCGGTTCGGTTTTTCAGTTTCAGCCGGTTCGTTTCCAGTCCGACCGTGATGAAATCCCTGTAAGGAAGTTCCGCCGCGTTCCGGTAGACATCCGGCGGGACGACATTCTGCCCGAGGCTTTCGATCAGGTCTTTGACCGGCATGGAGGATAAAACGTAATCCGCCTGAAACGTAATCTCTTTTCCTTCCGAAACGGCTGTAACAGAAACGAGTTTTCCGTCCTTGAGCTTCATCGCGCCGACTTTCATGTTCCTGTGGATTTCCCCGCCGAGGGATTCGATCTCCTCCGCCAGTGATTCCCAGAATTGCCCGGGACCCTTTTTCGGATAGAGAAACTCATCAATCAGGGACGTTTCGACCTTTCCGTTTCCGGTGAACTTTTTCCGCAATACATTGCAGAGCAGTTCCATGATCGAGACACCCCGGATGCGCTGTGCTCCCCAGGACGCTGAAATTGCATCCGGGTTGCGCCCCCAGACTTTTTCCGTATATTTTTCGAAGAACATATGATAGAGGGGGGCGCCGAAACGGTTGATCATGAAGTCTTTCAGAGAGATTTCCTTTCTTTTGAAGCACATGGAGCAGAGGCAGCCGAATGCGGCACATGCCGTGCGGCGGATTCCCATGTTCAGAAAGGTGCGCGGCTTGAGGGATATGGGATAGTCGAAAAATTTTCTAAGATAAAGAATGCGTGAAAATCTGTTCCGAAGCAGCAATACGCGGTCTTCTGTTTCCGGGTCAGGACCGCCGGGCGCATATTTTTTGGCGGAATGCAGAAGTTTATCGTCCAGAGCGGGAAAACCCTGAACCGGCATGTGCTCTTTCCAGAAGTCCATAACTTCCCTGTTTTTGGAGAAAAAGCGGTGCCCGCCGAGATCGATCCGGTTTCCGTCATGAGATACCGTTCTGGAGATTCCGCCGATCTCGTTTGTTTCTTCCAGAATGACGGGCTGAATGCCGGGAGCCTGTTTCAATAAACAATACGCCGCAGTCAAACCTGCCGGACCGGCTCCAATGATAATGGCTTTTTTCTTCATTTCCGGATTTCCCGTTTCACCCTGTTTTCAAAAATAAAAATCAATATATTCCTTTTTCCTGTGATTTCAAACTGTATTTCCTGAAATGCCTCCCATGCGCTTCCCCGCTCATGTGCCGTTCGGCATTTCAGAGACGGAGAGGAGCGGAAGATGATCTGTTTTTTGAGAAAAAACTTGCAAAACTTCAGAAGCAGGGATATGCTGTGAAGGAGCGTGAGTTTGAATACGCTGTATATGGCATTTCCGTTATAATGAAAGGCTTTGGGAATATGAAAAGATTTGCTTGCTGGATATTGCTGTTGTTTTGCATTCTTTCCGTCTGTGCGGATAAGACGGAGAGCTGGAAGATCGCCGACGGCGCCGTCTATACGAGTATCAGCCGTCCGGATGAACCGTATGAAATCCGCGTGATCCGCATCTTGCGGGAAAAGAAGGACATCGTCGTGGATATGGTAATGGCGAATGATTCTTTGCGCGGACTGGAATGGGTCCGGACTGCGGCGGAGCGTATGGAGAAAAAAGGGCGTAAGGTGATTGCCGGAGTCAACGGAGATTTTTATTTCATGTCGAACCATGAAAAGACGGGGCTTCCGCTCGGCCCCTCTGTTTCCGGCGGGAAACTTTATACGTCCGGCACGATGAAAGGCGCTTTCTACATTGCCGGCGACGGTATTCCGCGGATCGGAACCCTGACATTTGAAGGTTTCGTGGAATCGCAGGGGAAAAAGATTCCGTTGGACTTTTTCAATTGGGAAAACTCCAGCCGGAACGCCCGGAAAATTATTCCGCCGGACCAGGCAAAGGGGGATCAGGTCATTCTGTTTACACATGACTGGAAGTGGGCAATTCCTTATTCCGGAGTGCGCGTGAGGCTGGAGCGCCCCATTTCGGGTACCGGCGGTTCATGGACGGGATGTGTCAGCGGCGTTTTCAAGGCGGATGAATCCGTCAGCGGAGACCCGTATGAAATTGTGCTTGCCGGAACGGGCGGAAAGCAGAATCCGGTCAATGCTTTGGATGGGCGGGTGACGATATCTTTCGGTTTCAGGGAATGCAAGCAGCCTGTCAGAACTTCGCTCGGTTCCTGGGAGGTTCTTCTCCGGAACGGCAGAATCCTGCCGCCGGATGCTCCGAAGGCGGCGCGTCATCCGCGCACGATGATCGGTTTCAACGACAGGGAACTCTTTTTCGTGACGGTGGACGGTCGTCAGAAAGGCTGGTCGAAAGGGATGCGCTCCGTGGATCAGGCGCGTCTGCTGAAAGAACTCGGATGCACCGAGGGATGCAACATCGACGGCGGCGGAAGCACGACGGCATGGGTGCGCGGAAAGTGTGTCAACCGTCCCTCCGACGGTCATATGAGGCGCAATGCCAACGCGGTGCTGATTTCGACTGACCGTGAATTACCACCTCTGGATCGTCCGCTTGTCCTGCCTCCTCCCCGTGAAAAGAAAAAATAGAACACGGTTCGATCGGCTGATCTCTCCTGATCCGGCGCCATTCTTCTTATCAGAAACGGAAAACGGAACGTCGAATGTCATTGCTGCCGCATCTCAAACGCTTCAGGACAATTTGAAAACCATTCAAGAATCGGAAGACAAGATCAAAGATATGTTTTTATCTGGCCTGGTTACACAGGAAAATAAGGATTATTGGAACAAGGATTTGTCATCTGTCCGTAATTCCGGAAAAGAATTGAACAAAGAGAAGCGGATATCGAATCAGCCTTGAAACCAGCAGATGAAGAGCTTTTCAATACAATTCTGAAAACAATATCCCACTGGAATGATGTGCTGTCAAAACTACCCGATGATTATTCTGTCAAAAGAAATCTTGTTATGACGATTCAGAAAGATATTCAATGTATATCAAAAGGTAAGTTTGATATCAATGTGGTTATGTCTAAGAGTATAAAATGGTGCGCCCACAAGGAATATTCCAACTTTTTTTCTTGAACTAAAAAGAAACATAAAGTTTTCTTTTTAGACTCAAAAGTATCATATTTGGCTCTTTGCTGTGTTCGGAAAGCAACATTGCCAAACGGCACTTTTTACCACTTTCAATCCTCAAAATGGCACCGATTGACACCTCCTCTTAAGAGCCTCATATCCGGGCACCATATCCTCAAAGCTGCACAAAGTGCCACTTATTACCATTTCAATCAGCTTTCATCCCCTTACAACACTCTCAATATACTCCCCTGTCGTATAGATTGCAAATCCCATTAATAATTTTTCAGGGGATGCGAGCTTTGTATCACTTTCAAAATTTTAAAACATATTTAAATTCAAATAATGTAAAATGAAAAAACTAACGAATAAATTACCACAAAAACAGGCAAGTCATAAAACACTTGCCTGTTTTTGAAATGTAGTATACTGCAAATTCAAGTTCAAGATTGCGGAAAATACTGATTATAAAAATGGGGTATAGCAATATTATTTTCTTCTGCCAACTTTCTCAATTCATCGGGAGTAATTTCCCTGACTTTCATATCTGACAGAAGAGTTCCCGGGTACATCATTCCATCCCAATTATAATCACATTTTACTCTTTGGGCTGACGTTATCAACAGGAAACGGGCAGCTGTCTTTTCACGTTCAGAAATTGTTGCAGGAAAAAATTTCATTGCAAAGGCAATATCCTGTTTCGAGGCGGAGTCTATGAGAATATATCTGTCCTGCACCAGCAAATGGCTATCATTCAAACTGCTGCGATTGAAAGTATCGAGATATTCAGAATCGTCAATCACACAGACTGCAACAATAGATGTATCAGAAAAACTCATCCTCATTATTCCTGGATTATGCGATATAATTACATGCAAGGTGGACAAGTTTTCAATGCGATCCTCACCCCATAACGGCATCTCAGAACAACTTGGCGGCGGGGTATATAGCTTCGTTGCAACAGTATTATTTTTACTGCGGCAGATATAACTGCACGGCAGGAGAAGAGTTTTTTCTCCAACCGGAACCATTTCAATCCGGTAAGTTTCGGGGTTCAACCCTCGAATTTTGCAAATATCAAACTGCTTCCCATATTTGATTGTTTCCGGAGGCAAAATCATTTTTTGGGGCGTGTGGTCTTTATGTGGATTCGATAAATACATCAACTTCCACTTCTGTGCAATATCGTATTTTTCATCCAATATTTTAGCTATTTCATATTCCTCTTCATAAAAACCGTATCCATCCATTCCGTAAGCAGCTAAAGTCTCATCAGGAAGCAGATAACGCAAAAATAAAAAAGGGGTTTTCCATGGAACGCTTCCCACAAAACCTGTCGGTGTATCTTCTTTCTTTACTTGCGGATCTCCTGTGAAAAAATAATTGAATGGAAAGTTACTTTGCACTATTGGACAATCAACCTGAATGCCAAAATCGAAATAATAACCTTTATTTTTGTGTCTATATTGAAATAAACTATCAATTTCTCCACTGGTCTGGTTATTTATCATACAATCATAAATGAACTCATTAACACGGGACATCTGGATAATTCTACCGGATTGTTCCCAGTCACAATTCATCACAAACAGTTTCTGGGAGGAGAGTTCCTTGCAAACGGTTTCAAGTAATTCTTGAGGACTACTCCTTTTTAAGCTTCTTTCCTGTATCAGTCTCTCATATTTAGCTTCTTCCTGTTTTCTGAACTGGCGGTCGATAGCGGAAAGATCCAGTACTATTGGTCTGGGAGGAATATAATGTCCACTTGGAGGTTGAACATATTCCCACTTGCCTGTTTCATGATTATAACTTTTCTGTGCCATTGTATTTTCCTGTGCTCCTGGAGTTTTTTGTGCCATTGTCACGCCTCTGTTCATTTCTTTGAAGTAAATTGTATTATCGTAAAGTTGGATCTCAATACCGCCATGTTTGTTCACGATACTCCGGAATGATCAGCTTTGAAATCCGGTACTTTGCCTATTAACTTTCAGGTGTCGATTGATTCAGGATCTGTCCGTTGTCGTCGGGGTCCTCGACGCGTTTTTCGAGGTCGATGAAGAGCTGACGGGCGTCACGGATGCCGCCGATCAGGAACCAGACCGTCGAGATGACTCCCACGATACCCGGAATGACCAGCGCCGTAATGAAAAACTTGATCGTCCACCACTCGTGCGGCCACGGGTAGATTGCGTTCCAGACCACAATCGAAAGGAAGACGACCCCGATCTGGTAGACAATCGAATAGCCGAAGACCGAATAAGCGATGATCTTGTCCCCGAGCGTATATTCTTTCGTGATGCCGATGATTCTGCTGAAGACATTCCGGAGCGTCCAGCGTTCTTTCGGCGGCTCGGGAGCGTCCGCATAGATACCGCGGTGCAGAAGTTTGTCAAGATCGTAAGGCTTGTAGGTGAGGTATGAGCCGACGATGTAGCCGCCGACGGAGAGGACCATGGATATGAAGTAAATCTCGAACGAATTGATCGGGAACTTGACGGGGTCCATGCTCCATGCGATCCACGGGTTGAACGGCGAGGAGACCGTTTCGAGGAAGGAGTTCAGCGTCTCGACCATGCCGACCTGTTCCAGCATGGGGTAGATGCTTTGCGCCCAGTTGCGCTGGAGAATCAGTCCGAGCAGGGAAGTGCCCGACCCGAAAATGATCGCGCACCATGCGCCGGTCAGATTTCCGAAACGGCTGTAAAGTCCGAAGACCATGATCGGGCCCGCGCCGCCGAGCCATACCGCGCACATGATCGTCGTGAACATGTTGATGTAGTCCAGCTGGGCGAAGAAAACCGACACGATCAGGAAAAAGACCGCCACACCGACGCTCGTCAGGCGCAGGAGAAGCAGATGTTTTTTCTGGTCCAGATGCCCTTTGAACATCGGCAGGATCACGTCCTGCATCAGCGTCGAGGAGGCGTTGAAAATGCGGCTGTCGTCCGTGGAGATCAGCAGCATGACCATCAGGAGGCAGAACAGCCCGAGCATTCCCACCGGGAAGATTTTGCTGACCACGGACGGCATCATCATCTGCTGGTAAAGCGAACGGTATTTCTGGAACTGATAGCGCGCCTCGGGCGTGTCTCCGAGCGTGTTCCGCACCGCGTTGAAATAAGGCGTATCGGGATTTTTCTGCTGGGAAAGCGGCTGTTCCCACTCCTTTGCCGTGAAGGTTTCCGGAATCCGGTGAATCTCATCCATGACCTTCGTTCTGACCGTCTGGTCGGGAATGACACTGTCCAGAATCTTCGCGGAGAGTTCCTGCCGGATCTCCGTGCTGGTGACCTTGAATTTATTGCCGGAATGCGTGAAATGCGGACTCGTCATGAACACGATCACCACAATCGCCAGCAGCAGGATCATCATATAGGAAAAACCGTTCTTCCAGGCGCCGAGCACGCCCGCCATCTTCTGCTCGTGAGGCGTCCTGCCGGTCCCGCTGGTATCGTTCCCGATCCAGCCCGCACGGTTCAGGACGGAACCGAGCAGAGTCACGATCAACGCGAAAATATTGAAATCGCGAAGCTGCGAGATGTCATACGGATTCATGAAACTCTGCCCCGGAACACGGTTCCACATGACCGGCGCAATGTCGTTCGTCCACGAGAAATTCAGGATGATGTATCCCACGATGACCACGAAAATCGGGTAGCTGAGAAGTCCCTGGAAACAGTCCGTAATCAGAAGGGAAATGCGCCCGCTCGGCCAGATGAACACCATCGCAAGGCACAGGCAGAGCGTCACGATGATCACGTAACACGGCAGATTGATCCCCATGATCGTAACCCGGTGCGGAAGACCGAGGTAGTAGATGAAAAAATTCGTCGCGATGGCGGGCCCGATGGCGTTCGTGACCATCTCCGCAACCGTGCGCAGAACCGCACAGAAAACACGGAAAAACTTGCTCCCGTAACGCAGTTCGAGGAACTGCCCCATGGAGAGACAACGTGTTTCGCGCCAGCGGTACAGACAATATCCGGTCAATGCCATGAATACGCCGACGGGAGCCGTAATCGCCCCCCAGAAACTCACCGCGAACCCGGTCTGGTAATACTGCTCCGCCCCTGCGACGAGCGTAATCACGGACAATCCCGCGGTCATATCCCCGACAGACATCACATACCGTCCCGCGATCCGCCCCGCCGCAAGGAAATCCACCACGCCCCGCGCATACTTCCGCGAATAGACCGACACCCAGATCAGCAACACGATCGGGACGATTACAATCAACCAATCAAACCATTTCATACAACTTTTTCTTTTGATTTTCTATTGTTCGCTAGCATTTACTTCGGAATGGGCTCCAATATGGAACCACTGCCAAACAGCCAATAGATACTGTGGGCACTCCATGAGTGACAGTTGGAACGCAACCACCATTGGTTCGGGAATACCTCCGGCATGGTCATGAGTCTTGGATCGGAAGCGGTTTCCAGATATTTTTTGAAACGTTCTTGAAACAAACTCTCCAGACCGTATGCACGGCAAGCTGCAAGGTAATAAAAGGAAAAGGCGATGCCACACTCATCCAAAACACCCTGTTCCAATATGGGAATAACAGAAGTCTCTCCAAGTGCCAGCAGAGCCCATACTTGTGCATGTTCGGAAATATAGCTGCGGCTTCTATTTTCAGTAAAGCAGTTCCGTTCCGGGAGATAATACGCCTTGCGCACTGCAAGCTCCAGTAGGCTGGCATTCTGCTCTGCGGCGTCCGCTGCTTCGGAATCTCCGAACACCCGTTCCAGATCAGCCAGATCTTTCAGAGAACGGATGAATATCAGGTTCAAAGTACATCCTTCTCCATTCCGGCATTCCGGCGGATACCCAGCTTCCCAGTTTTCCAGCCAATCAATGAAATTCCATCCGGGAACATGCAGAAGTCCATCCGAATCAAGATGGCCCAACAAGTATGCTGCTGCTTTGCGTATCGAAGGCAAGAGGAAACGGATCAGTCCATCATTTTTCCGTAAACGTGCATAGTCGTGAACCAGCTGAATCCAGAATGCGGTGAATGACGGGATATGCGTCCGGTAGAGTTCTCCATATTTCGGGACATACTCCACAGCCTCACGTGTAGGATAGCGGCAACTCATCGCACCCGATTCATACTGACCTTCGGCAAACTGCCGCAACGCTTTCTCAATCAGGCGTACATCATCTGTCACGGACACCAGACTGAGCATGGTCAATCTGGTGTCTGAAATATATTGGAGCTGCTCGTAATAAGGGCAATCCATCATTGTTTCCGCGGTACAGGCTTCTATGGTGCGCCAAGAATGCTTCAACAGACGCGACAATGCCGGATCACCGGGAATGTCCAACGTCCGGAGCAAATTCCACGGGTAACCATTGCGGAAGAAGCGCGCTGATTCCAGCCTGGCGTCTTCGAAAAGCGTAATCTCCAGCGTGCGTCCCGCATGCCAGAAATAATCATTCCACCGCACTCGTTTTCCTGTAATCCGGAAACGGTCGCCCGGTCCGGAAGAGCATCCGAATGCATCACCCGGCTTCCGTTTCCGGAGAAACTCCGGAGAAAAATCCTGAACGTCACAACCGGGTTCCACCCACCGCAGACGCACTTCTCCTGTTCCGGAAAATTCGTATTCACCCCAGACGGTGACATAATCCTGAAACAGGAAGACGGTTCCCGCCCGCCCATAATCTGTGATCTCCTCCCTGCTGATGATGGACGGCAGTATGCCAGGTTCCAAGAGACGGGTATCTTTGAATTGGACGGGTTTGTGCCATTCGCCTCCTTTGCCGGAAAAGATTTCCCAGTTGAAATCTTCATCAGTAAGAATGTGCGGGTAACTCGCCCAGTCGGTTTTTGTATTAACGAACGTACATCCCGCCGCAAGCTGGCATTTCCATGGACCGAAAACCGGATTACCGCATTCCTGAATCCAAAAACCATGACGGATCGACATCTGGCCATACGCAGTCATGCCATGGCCAAAGCAATAGACCGCCGCCGTCAGGCAATGAATCCCTGATTCAAGCCTCAGTGTGACGTGATTGGAAAACCACCGTTGCACCGTTCCCCGTTCCGGACCGGACGTGATGAAGCCCCCATCGCAAAACAGCTGGCAACGTTCATCCGCGCTGTAATCAAACTCCAAAGTTATTTTCTGCTTCAGTGTGAAGCAGGTGCGGTAGACACACAAATACGGAGGATCAATCGGCACAACCGGTTTCATCCATATTTTTGAAGACATTACAAATTCCCTATTCCGTTATTTCCATTCATTTGCCGATCATCAATCATTTGCGTTCCTTTCCGTCGTCATAGTTCAGCATGGGATAAAACGAAGTATTGACGATGTGCCCCACCCCGGGCGCAATCTGTATCCAGGAATCCCGCACATCGCTGTCGCATTCATTCAGCATCAGATTGAACCGGAATCCCTGTTTGAGTTTTTCCAGATCGGCTCCGAAAGCGCTCCACGGAATCTGAAGTTCGTAGATAGTCCGGTTTCCGTTGCGTGAAATCCGGCAGTCAAAAACGGAGATATCCGGGCGGAACCCCGCTGCGGGAGTCCAGACGTAGCGCTCAATTTCACCGTCATTGCGCAGGGCGCAACCAAACTGCCAGACATCTTTCTGTCCGGGGAACTGGCAGAACACCTGCAGAGAGTCTCCATGCCAGATATTTCCTCCGCGGTGCGTCTGGCGGTGTTCATCGTCCGTGGCATCCACCCGGATCCGGAAGAATTTTTTATCAGCGGCCACCCGGACTTCTGCGGAAAGATCCTGCGGGCCTTTCCAAAGCCGGAACACGTTGCCGGGATCTGCGTCAAAGAGTTCCACCACCTGTTCCCGCCTGTTCATAACGGCGAAAGGTTCCTTTGCGTATTCTTTCCGCAGAAGATAGCCCAGATTGACGGGAATGGTGAGTTCCCCTTTCAGACCATTGTCCCCTTGTGCGCGAATCTGGATTGTCGAATCTGCCACCAGACCTGCGCGGCTGTATTCCAAATGCAGAATGACATCCTTGCGCCCTTTGGCGGGGAGAAGCGTTCCCGGTAGTTCTGTGGCGGTGATTCCGGGAGGACATTCCAGATGGAAACGGATGTTCGCCGGCCTGCCGGATGGATTGAACACGGTAAGCGGGAGCTCTACCCGTGTGCCTTCGCTCAGAAAAAGACGTTTCCGGGAGTAAGAAAGTATGCTGTCCCCTTTTTCGCAGCGCGTTGCGTTTTTCAAACGCAGGGCGCACGGCTCATTCGACACGGACAGGGAAACCAGATTCCCCAGACGCGGCGCCGGATGGACATTGCCCCACAAGTCCACAATCTCCGCCTGTTCCGCATCCGTCAGGAACGTATGTTGCGCCACGGTGCCCCGCCGGTCATGCCATACTGCGAATACCAGATCCTTCCCGTGCCGGAACCGGAATACATTGACCCCGGTTCCGTCGGAGAGGTCTTCCTCAAAACTGGTGTCACCACTCAGGAGACCGGTCAGTGTGTTATAAACGACATAGACGGGTTTGGGATAATAGTCGTTGGTCAACATTCCGTAATTGTGTTCCGGATTGCCGGGATCGAAGCCATCGTTGCGCAGATCATACCAGGTATAGCCGATGGAGCCGCGCGACCATGCGAAGACCAGTTTTTTGAACAGGGCCCTGGCCTGACGGAGTTCTCCGTAACCTGTTGAGGTCAGTGCTGTCTCATGTGCATACCAAGGCATTTTTTCCAGTCCGGTGCGCTTCCGCATTGGAAGCATTTCGTTGTCGATCATGCTGCGGAAATATTCCAGTGTGCCATGTCCATGGAAGCAATGGACGTCGAACAGATTTTTGCACAACGTCATTGCCTTTTCATGGAATCCGTTTTTGCTCACGAAGTTGCAGAATCCGCCGCTCAGCAGTTCCGCTTTCGGGGCAAAACGGTTGCGGGCATCGTGCGCAATCTCCGCCAGAGTATGATACTCTTCCGGAGAGAAAGAGGAAAACGTTTCCAAATCCGGTTCATTCCAAATTTCAAACGCCTTGATCCGTCCGCCATAATGTCGAAAAATCTCATCGCAGTATGCCTTCCAGACTTCCGGGCGCGGCATTCCCGCATGTGGTTTTTTTTCATCTTTCCGAGGTTTTTTGTTAGCCCATGCCGCCGAGCCGTGGAGTACAAGTTGCACCTGAAGTCCATGTTCCTGCATGAAATCGATCACGGAATCGAAAAAACGATAATTCCAATATCCGGGGACAGGCTGAATCCAGCCGATCCCGAACCCGTCGCGGATGAACCGGATTCCGACGGTGCGGCAGGCTTCCGCCTCAATCTTCCACGTTGCGGGATCCCTTTCCGACCAGTGCGTGTTCACTCCAAACCGGAATTGTCCGGGACGGTAAGGCTGCTGAGTCCCCGTCGGATTCATAAACACGAATGAGCGTGTGATTTTTTCCGGCTTTTCCCCCTGCACTTCGATAACCGCGTCCACATAATAGATTCCGTATTTTTCCGGATTTGGTATCCGGTAGAAGCGGCGGGCGCCCGGTCCAATCATCTCCTTGCCTGTAATAGCGCCTCCAACCTGTTTCCCGTTCACATCACGCACCGTGATCGTATTGGTACAGGCAATCCGGCTTCTGTTTGGATTGAAAACGACTCCCAGACAGACCCGGTTCTCCCGTGGTGAAACAACCCGGACCGAATGTCCGGTAAAAAGGTCAAACTGAAACGGAAGCATTTCCGCCGCCTTTTTCACGGGTGGCGGGTTTTCCTGTTTACCGGAGGGCGTGATGTCAATATCAATTGAGTGCAGGAACATTTCCCCTTTGCCGGACTTGGGGGGAAAGCTGACTGCCATGCCGGAAAGTCGGATCGGAAAATCAAACTGTCCGTTTCTTTTCGATGAGTCTTTTCCGCTCATCCATGAGACTTTGCTCTTGTATGTTCCTGGAATCCGGAAATCTGCCGTGCCCCTGCCATTCGCGTCATAGCTAATCTTGGAACCGACCGGAAACACTTCCCCGTCACGGTCAAGGAAGCGCAACTGCAATTCCTGCGGAGGGGTACCCTTCCCTGTCTGGAGTGTTACACGAACCTTCAATTCAGCAAACCGGGGAATTGCCGGAGTTTCCCGGAGCCAACCGAATTCAGCCCAGTTTTTTTGATTTGCATCCCACAGAAAATGCAGGAATGGAGCCTCGTCCCCGCCTTTGAGAATTCGGACTTGCTGTCCGGCTTTTCCAAACGGCGATGCCGCCGGAATATCCAGTTTCATTTTCTCGGCGAAAACAGAGCTCCCGCATATAATCACGGCTGAAATGACAGCAGCATGGATGTTTCTTTTCATCCCGTCTCCTTATCAGTTTTTTTTGTAACCTTTAAAAATTGAATTTGTTTTGGCAGTCCCGCCTCAGCAGTGGCATCTTTTATCACTTCAATACACAACCATAGCGCCCCTGCTGAATTTGATATATTTGACTTGCAAATCGTTATCCTGATGAATTTTTTTCAGATTGGAGGACCATACTCCCGGCGAAGTAGCCTCGATATGACCATCGTAATACAGAACGTTACCCTGATTGGCATGCACATCGGAAAAGCCATGGGAAAAAGTACCAATGCCTGCGAGCGAATAAGTCGCTTTCATTTTTCCCTCTTCCAGAAGTGCCGCATCCCCGTATACCGGAGTGGAAGAGGGATAAGCGGCAGCTTTGAAATTAACGGCGAAAGCCTCGTTGTTGTTTATATTGATACTCCATTTTTCAGGCAGAGTATAGGCCCCCTGCCCACTCCACCATTTAGGGAATGCAAAACCATAAGTCGAAGCTAGCGCCCCGGCATTTCTCATGGGGAGATCTGGGCAGAACAGGATTTTTTCCCTTCCGACCGGAGTTCCATTATCCGGAGTTTTCAGATTATCATCACGATTCAGACCTATCAGGAGTTTCGGGGCGACATAAGTACCAGTTCCATACTGAAACAGGAATAGATCATTATAATCGCTCAAATATGCAAAGTTAAGCTGTCCGACCTGTTTCAGATTGCCGATACAGGAAATGGCGCGGGCTCTTTTTCTTGCGGAATTCAGCACGGGCATCAACATCCCTGCCAGAATCGCTATAATAGCAATAACAATAAGGAGCTCTATAAGGGTGAAATTCCTACGGTTCCTCCCTGTTGCCGGACGATACGTAATTCGACAATTCATATCCAGTTCTCCTCTTTTTTGTTGTTTTTTCCTTGAAAATATTCTTGTCGATGCTTTATTATATATCAATTTCATGGAAAATAAAATGGACAGAAGAAAAAAAAATGTGTCTGTTTGAAACCCGAAGGCTGTTTTTTCATGCTGGAATACACCGAAAAACAGGATACTAGCAATTTCCTGAAAATCTATTGCTGCTGTTACGAGGAGAACATCTTCCCGTGGATTCAGGACAACTTGCAGACTCCTTCCTGGCGTTTTTACTGGAACATGGGTCCCGGAGCCTATCTTCGCTTCGACGAAAAGGAAGTGCCTCTTCTGCCGGAATATTTCTACATCATACCGGGGTATCTGCGTTTTTCCACGCTGGCAAAGGTGCCGTTCTCCCAGTTTTATATTCATTTTGACCTGAGTGAACGTCAATTGCCACAGAATGAACTGTTCCGATTGCCGGCAGAGGAAAAATCGCAGGAACTGATCCGGCGTTTTATTCAGCGGAATGTCATCCCGGAGAACCGGCAACTGACTTGGCTAACCGCCGTTTCCATAGTCTCATCCGCACTGTTGTGTTTGGAAGAAAGTATCCTGCGTTTGCCTCCGGAATATGATCCGCGCATCGAAAGAGTTCTAACTTGGATTCATAAACATTTGAACAAAATTCACAACAACGAATCGTTAGCGGAAATGGCAGGCATGAGTCGCAACGGCTTCCTGCGTCTTTTTGAAAATTCACTGGGCGAGGCGCCACAAAAATACTGTCGGAGAAAAAGAATCGAACACGCCTGCGAACTGTTGCACTTCAGTGATCTGTCTCTGGAGGAAATCGCAGCGGAAACCGGATTTTCCGACCGCTATCATTTTACGAGGGTATTCTGGAAAGTGATGCACTTCACACCGGCGGCATTTCGCCGACAACTGCGCTCAGGACGAAAATGAACTGCCGATATAGAACTTAGCACGATCGAAAAAATTTTAGAAAAATACCGGAATGAACAGAAATCCAATCCGGTATCAGGTTCCGTCATAAGGCAAACACCAAGAAATGTTTGCCGCCACGATATTCCTGTGGTTTACAGTGAGGAATACGTACCATGGCACGGCATCCGGCAGGTATCTCGAATCGGTACTCCACCAGACTTCCGTTCCGTTTCCAATGCGAGCGCACCATACCTGCGCGTGATTTATAATCCGCTTCCACATGTCCCAGTTCATTCAGGAATAATGGAGCCAACTCAAAATGGTCAAATCCGGCTGTGTCCGGCAAAACCCGGATTCCGGCGGGATAGCGGAACAGCCAAGCACAGGGACATCCCAACATTGGGTGGTTGTGTGAATTCATACCGGTTCCGGTGGCCAGCTCCCAACGTTCCCAAAGGGTTGTGGCACCATTTGCCAGCATATATCCCCAGCCCGGATAATCCGAGGACGAAACCAACCGCCAGACTAAATTGCCATATCCATATCGTGACAACGTCTCCAACAGATACCGGGTGCCGATGTTTCCGGTCGTGTGTTTACAGGCGTTTTCCTGGAAAAGTTCCGCAAGGCGCGCAGCGGCAAGCGGCTTTTCCTCTTCAGAAAACAGATCACAGTAAACAGCATAGGCATAGGCGGACTGGCTCTCGCGCTTCAGCCGCCCGGGACCAGAACGGAATATCCGCAGAAAATCTTCCCGTATCTGTTCTCGGTTTATCAGGATGTCCGAAGTATCCTTGCCGATGATTCCGGCAATTCGTTCCAGTAGAAGCAACGCGTAATGTGCCAAAGCGGTTGCAACCAGTTCATGCGGAACTGTAAAATTACGCGGGCTGTCATGCCCGAGATTGAATTTTAGCGGAGGCACCCAATCTCCAACCCAGCCGCCTTTCCGCAGAATTCCATCGGAATCACGGCTGTTCAGAAGGCAGTCCACCCAATGACAAAAATTCGGATACCATCGTTCCAGCTGAGAACGTTTGCCGTAGAAGGCATAATTCAGCCACGCCGATTCCAGAAAACTGGAACAGACCGGATCTATTTCAAATCCCCAGTGAAGTGGAGCTGTCATTGGAATATCGCCTGTTTCCTGATTTTGTGCTTCCGCAATATCACATAGCCATTTACTCTGAAGGTTTGATTCATCAAACAGGTAAAGGGAACTCTCACAACGCGCCATCATGTCATTAAGCCATCCCATGCGCTCCGTCCGCTGCGGACAATCAGTTGGGACAGCATGAAGATTGCTTTCTTCTGTTCGGCGGATCATCTCGAAAATCCGATTCACCAGTTCATTGTCGCAGGAGAAACTACCCGTCGGACGACAGCCGCTCCGCAACACAATTCCGGTCAAAGTATCGGATTCTGGCACTGTAGGCAGGCCGCGCACTTCGACATAGCGGAAACCATGGTAGGTGAAATGCGGTTCGTAAACCTCATAACCAGGACTCCCTTTTGCAATGTAGACATCTACTGCATGATCACCCAACAGATTTTCCTGATTCGCAGTCCCGTCTGAATAACGAGTTTCCGAGAAGATTAGTTCCACGCGGGTACCCGCCGGGGCGTGAATTTTCAGACGACACCAACCTGCAAAGTTACGTCCGAAATCCACGCTGTAACGTCCGTTGGAAAGTGGAACAATATGAACCGGTGAAATTTCTTCCTGCGGAGCGATTGGTTCTTCTTCCAGTCCGCGTGGTTCACCGGCAAGCCCTGAAACTCGGAATGCCGCCCGTTGACACGGCAATTTGACTCCGCTGGGCAGTGTCCATGAGGAAGCAACTTCCTGCCGGGCGTCGTATTCCTCGCCGCCATAGATACTGTTGCGAAAAACAGGCGACCGCCAAGCATACGGTAGAGAGAGATAATGCGAGCGAACAAGTAACTGTCGGTCAGCCTCAATTCGGTAACAGACGACTGGAGTTCCATACCATCCCGCTCCAGCATGAACGGCAAAAACATTTTCCCCCGGCCTCAACAGTTCCGTGACATCATAAGTCAAATAGTGCCAACTTTTGGAGTAATCGCTCTGTGCCGGTTGAAGGACAGCATTGCCCCCCAACCGGACTCCGTTGAGCCACGACTCCGACCATGCCGGACCTCCCAGATAGACGCGCGCCATCCGATATTCAGACGGAACTTCGAAATAGTGCTGAAAATAGACTGCATGTCCTGACCAGCCACCGGGAAAACCGATCCATTGTATATCCCAATCCTTAAGAGTAAGCAGCCCGGTCTCGAAAAATGCAGAGGGACTCCAAGGGCTTTCCCTGCCGATTTCATCCCAAAGCTTTACCTGCCAGTAAATCCGGTCACGGCTTTGAAGCGCCGGGCCACCGTAACGATGTCCGGCACAAACATGTCCCTGAATTTTGCCGGAATCCCAAAGTAGAGGAACATCAGCGGAAAATGAAGCGTCTTTCGATGCTCGAATTCTCCATGCGGACTGTTCATGTGGGACGGAATCGGGAGAGATGCACCATGAAAATTCAGGACTTACACCATTGATTCCCAGTGGATTTGTTAAATTTTCTGTTTTCAGATCAATTGGTAGAATAGTAGATTGTTTGGTCATTTTCAATCCTCATAAAGGAAATTTTTCCTGATCCAGCATGTTCAGAATACCACGAGCGAGAATCCGGTGTCCGTAGTCATTCGGATGATTTACACCGTTTCCGGTGAGGTCAAAAAAACTCTTTCGCTCCAAAAACGCACACCAAAGTCCCGTGAGATCAACTAACGCGGTATCGTGCGGACACTTTCTGACAAACTGCCGTAAAGCTGCGGCAAAACACTGCGTCTGCTCCGGTGGAGTGAAACTCCATTGCGGATTTCCACTCATGGGAGCAACCAGCAGATATTCCGTCATCGGCGAAACCTTTCGATTAAGCCGAATGATCTCCGCAATATTGTTCAAATACAGTTTAACTCCCCCTGGTTCTGCCAGATCGTTCATGCCGAAAGCAATAACCAATAGATCAGGTTTGTCTTCCAGAAACATTGCAGGATGTTTCAGCGGATAACTGCTGGTAGCTCCATTGAGGCTGTAATTGTGGAAGTCAACAAGGAGCTGCTGTTGTTTCCTCAGTGTATCGACGACCAATTCGGCAAAAGGAGGTTGAAAAGGAGGCTTTTTCAAATACCCGGAAGCGTTGTATCCTTCGGATATACTGTCTCCCAGCCAACTGATTCGGCAATGCGAACCGGGAGTATGCATCAACGCTTTGAATCGTAGCAACCGTTCATCCTGCGGGCACAGACGAAATTGAAAATTGAGCTCCGATGCCTGATAGTCAATCTCCATCTGCATCCGAGCAAAGAAATTTCCGGCATCAAAACGGATATTGCACCCATTGATGCCACCCCGAACGGCGTTGGCATCAGAGTGCGGATAATAGCGGCAGTTTTCATCCGCTGGGTACAAAACGGTTTCATCCAGCATCGGAATGTTTGATCCTTTTGGACGGATTAATACATCACTGCCGGCAGGATGAATCCAATCTCTGCCTTCAAGGTATTCCGTATCCAATGCGGAACAATATACGCGCCAGACGTTTTCCGCAGGAAACATCAGCCGGGCAGTATTTGTTTCGGCAAACATGCAACTTTCCCCAAAAACCTCACGGGACATCAAATTCCATAAAACTGCCATCTTACCCCCTGCAACTCAAAACGCGGTTTTCATAACAGCGGATCGGTTCCAAAATATGGTTATCGGACAGTACGCCGCGTGATTCGCAGTAATAATTCCAAACCGCACCCCACGGCAGAGTCTTCAGCATTTCCTGACCGGCAAGCCTTGCCGTAAAATCTCCGTTCCGCTCAGCATCGCAAATATCAGCGGAAGGTTCCAGCATGGCAATAAGCATGGCCTTCATCCAGTTTCTGGCACCGATCACCCATGCGGCAAGCCGATTGACACTGGCGTCAAAATAATCAAGCATAAAGAAAAGATTGCTGCCGTCCCCACAACGGACTGATTCCCGCGCCAGTTCTTTCAGAGAATCATCCAGTATGATGATATGATCGCTGTCCCAGCGCACACCGCGGCTGATATGCAGCAGAATGCGTCCCTGCTGGCAGGTAATTGCAGAAAGCTTGTCTGCAATAGACTCCGTCGGATGAAAATGCCCGGTGTCTAGGCAGATTAATTTATTGTGCTTGAAAGCATATGGCAAATAGAAATCATGGGAGCCGACGGTATAGGATTCGACACCGATTCCGAAAAGCTTGGATTCAACAGCATCCAACAGTTCTGTTTGCGGGAAGATCTCCCGGAAAGTCTCATCCAATGATTCCAAAAGAAGCCGGCGCGGTTCCAGTCTATCTGCGGGACTGTCTTTAAATCCATCAGGAACCCAAATATTACAGATGGCTGGAGTTCCAAGCCTCCTGCCAAATGCGGCACCAATCCGACGGATTGCCTTGCCGTGTTCAATCCAGAATTGGCGAATCTGTTTTTTCGGATGCGACAGAGAAAGCCCATGTTTCAAATTTGGATGGGAATAATAGGCAGGAGCAATATCCAGTCCAAGCCGCTTTGCCTCCGCCCAATCCAGCCATTCCGCAAAGTTTTCCTCGTTGAAACTGTCACGATCCTGACCAGGAGAAATCTTGTCGACCTCATGTCCCTGAAGTCCAACCCGAAGTTTTCGACTAGGAAGCAGTGTCAGTACCTGTTCCAGATCATCACGTAATTCCTGAGAATTCCTGGCACATCCGGGGTAATTCCCTGTAACTTGGCAGCCGCCAGTCAAGGCATGTCCAAACCTCTCAAAGCCTTTGACATCATCTCCCTGCCAAGCGTGAATGCTCAAAGGAATTTTCTCCAGACGACTCATGACAGATTCAGGATCAACCCCATATTTTAGATAAATTTCCTTTGCTGCCACATAAGCTTTTTCAATTTGATTCATTCTCTTTCATGCCTTTCTTACGATAAAAATTTTACTATGCTGGAATATAATGGATGAAAGACAGAAGAAAATGCTTGAAAATTGATATTTGATGAACGTTTGTAATATCTATGATTGGTTTCGTTTGAAAAATTGACCATTGGATAACTCATGTGTGTATCAGAATAAAACATCATAAAATCCTCTTCTCCAATGTAATCCATTCCAATTTCACGTATATATAACCCCGTGACAGCAGGCTGAAGAGATCGGTCTGAATTTTATCAAACGGCTTTTCCGATCCTTCGGGATCGGAGGGGCTTGTTATTTTTCAACATCACGGAGGTTGTGTATGAAACTTGAAGTGAACAGAAATGAGTTGGCTGGCGCTTTGATCGCGCTGGGGAAACTGGTTTGCCGGACAGCGGCGGAAGCGGAATTCAAAGCACTGCGGATTGAGGCGGGAGAGAATCGAGTCCGCTTCTCGACCTGCTCGCAGTCGGAGCAGATCACGTTCAAAACGGAGTGCCGGTCGGAGGGCGCATTTCACTGCATCGTGGGATTCGATGAGTTCCGGGACGCGGTGCGCAGCGGCAGGAACAAGACGCTTGAGATCGAAGACGACGAAGGAACTCTGCGAGTCGGGGAAAGAACTTTGTTTCCGATGTCCGGCGTGGAATGGCGGGTTCCCGGTAAGGTTGAACATTGCTCTGTCAGCGAGCTGCCCAAAAACTTTGTCTCTCTGCTGTCGGAGGCGGCACAGCTCGTAGACAGAAACGAGCCGAGAAGGATCATGCGGGGGATCAACCTCAGCCGGGAGGGGATCACCACGACCAACGGCAGGGAACTACTGAACATCTACATTCCGCTGAATGTGGATGACTTCACGATACCACTTCCGCTGGCTCTGATGCAGACCAAGACAACGGAATCCGGCAAGCTCTATACGTGGAGTGATAACCTCGGCAAAAGCTGTCGTATCGACACGGAACACTGGACGTGGTATGCAAAAGGTTTGCTCGGCAACTATCCGAACTGGAAACAGATCATCCCGGCGCAGAATACGCTGGTTCGCTCGGTATCGTTCCTGCCGGAACGTGGTCAGCAACTTGAAATTTTCCTCAAGAACGTCCCCGATCAGCCGCCACACAATGCCGTGGAGCTGTATCAGAGCGATCCGGGATATTTGAACGTTCTCGCGGGAGAGATGCACACCAGCATAGCCGCCGAGTTTACGGGCGACTGGAACGATGTTTCGCTCATGCTCAACAAGCACATGCTTCTTCGTCTGTTGTCGGAGGGGCATACGAAAATTGAGATGGCAGACAACCATATCCCGATTCTCGCAAGTGGAGGCACGGGACGCTATATCACGATGCCGCTGTATCAGCCGAAATCCAAAATAACAACTCAAAATCAAACTCAAAATCAACCCCAAACGGAGGAATCCAAAATGGAAACAAACGAAATGAGAGTCGTGTCTGTCCCTGTGCAGACTGCCGCCCCGAAACAGGAAATCGAAGCCAACCCGATGGAAGAACTGAACAGTGCTATTGAATCGTTCCGCCTGAAACTGCGGATTGCATGGGATGAATCGAATCTTCTGAGCCGCAAAGTCAAGGAAGTTCAGCTTGCCCAGAAGCAGAAAGAACGGGACTTCATTCAGGCGAAACGTGCCATCGAGCGTATCCGCATGGTCAGTGGATTCTGATTCAAAAAAACAAACAGAAACATGGGTCTCCGGCAGGTGTTGAACCTGTCCGGAGACTCAATTTTTTCAGGAGATTTATCATGTTGAAATTGAATGCATCTTACAGTAAGAAAGTTCCGGCGGACACGGAGTATTCCAGCCAGAGCTACCACGCCTCCATTGAGGTGGAAATCCCGGACGGTCTGACAGCGGAACAGCTTCAGAGCCGCATCCATGAGACCTTTGATCTTGTGCGGAACAGCGTCGAAACGGAACTGCATGGCGGTAATTGTACGACTGTACAGCAAAGACCGCAATCCCCGCAGAGTTATTCCGGAGGCAAGGGCAGTTACGGCAAGGGGAAAGGCAGTCAGAGTCCCGATGGTCCCGCGTCTCCGAAACAGATCAAATATCTGCTTGACCTCGCAAGGGACGCCCGTGTCACGCCTCAGCAGATCGCGGCAAGGTTCCGGGTGAATACCGTAGAGGAGCTGTCGCGCAATCAGTGCAGTCTGGCGATCAACGAGTTCAACGGAAAGGCGGCGTGAAATGAATCTGAATGAGTTGCGCAAAGAACCGCACTGGTCGTATTCGGCGTTCCATTGCTACCTGACATGCCCGCTGAAATTCAAGTTCCAGTATGTCGAACATGTAGAGCCGGAGCACACGTGCAGTTGCTTTCCGTTCGGGCGTGCCTTCCATGCGGCGTTGAGTCAGCGTGCAAGGAGTGGTCCGCAGATGAAGATTGCAGATGTCAAGGAGCTGTTCGAGGCGTATTTCAAGGCGGAAATCAATGCCGTGGAGCATCTCGTCTACAAGCCGAAAGAGGATTACGGGTCTCTGCTGCAAACGGGATTTGACATGCTCACTGTCTGCCTCGAAAACTGGCAGGATGACTTTGCGGTCAGGAGCGTGGAGGAAGGGTTTTCCGTGGAGATTCCGGGGCTGTCGAAGCCGCTGATCGGGGAGTATGACATGCTTGTGGAGGACGGCGGTCATGAGTGCATTGTCGATTGGAAAACAGCAAGCGCGAAATGGTCTCCGGGCAAGGCGCATCAGGACTTGCAGGCAACAGTATTTTGTTACGCCCGTACAAAACAGACCGGCAGGAGTCCGCTGTTCCGGTTCGATATCGTGACGAAGACCAGAACGCCATGTGTGGAGTCGCACTATACCGAGCGCAGAGAGCAGGACTTTCAACGCTTTGAACTGCTGGCGCAGACCATTGAATCGGCGATGCAGAGGGATGTGTTCTATCCGAACGAGACCTGCTTCTCGTGTTCCGACTGCCAGTTCAAAACCAAGTGCCGTTTGTGGCACGTAAGAAAGGGGTGAGACGATGAGCAATCTTTGCATGGGCGGCGGTGGTCACTACGCCACACGGGAAGAAGTGGCACTGGTTCCAACGCCGGAAGCAACTTCGAGCTGGAAGCCGGTTCCACATTATGAGGTCATTGAGGCGGTAACGGAGGTGGTGCAGGCGCATCAGTGGGTGATTCTGGAAGAACAGTTCGGCTTGGCACGTGAGGGTGCGAAGCTGTTCGGCGTGATGAAGATCAACAGGAGTTCTTCGCTGGAATGGTGCCGCTGCATCGGCATCCGCAATTCCCACGACAAGAGTTTTTCCGTGGGGTTGACAGCCGGGATTACGGTCATCTGCTGCTCGAATATGGCATTCGGCGGAAGCATGGTTCTGAAGCGCCGCCATACCTCGCGGATTGAGCTGTGCGATCTGGTTGACAAAGCCGTCGATGAACTCGAAAATGAGTTCCTGATACTGGAGAATGTAGCAGAGGATCTGAAAGTGGCGTATCTGGACAATGACGACGAAGCCAGAAGCCGAATCGTCAGAGCCGCAGAACTCGGTGCAATCAACAGCTCGGATATTGTACCGGTGTACAAAGAATTCAAGACTCCCTCTCACGAGGAGTTCCTGGAGCCGACAAGATGGAGCCTGCTGAATGCGTTCACGGAGACGGTCAAGAAATACACCCCGCAACGGGTGGACGTCTCCTATGCCGCATTGAACCGCTGCTTCGGGCTGGACGGAAGAATACCGTTGTTATGGGAAAAGTAATCGCGGGTATTCACCCCATGGTACGCCCTCTGCCGGAAGTGGTGCAAACGGCAGAGTATTCATGCACTCCGGCGGCTTCGGTCGCCGGTTTTCTATTCAAAACAGAAAGGAAAAAATGATGGTGAAAATCTTTTGTCCGCACTGTTCCACCCCTGCCAATCCCGTACATTGCGCCCGCAATTTCGGAACCGCAGTCGGAATTGTTGCGGGAGGAACAAGTGTAGTTTCCGGTATGATTCAGGGAGCCTGTGTCGGAAGCACTTTCGGTCCGGCAGGAATTGCAATCGGAGCTGCTGCAGGATCGCTTTTGCGTATTCTCTTCGGAGTTTCTTCCGGAGGTCTGCTCGGAGCGCAGGTCGGAAGACTGATCGACGAGAACCTGATCGGATTCTATCGCTGTCCGAAATGTCATGCAATTTTCAAGGCATAGGAGAAACTATGATGGATGAAATTCATTGTCCGGACTGCGGTTCTATTCGCTGTATTCCATGGGATGACGGATGGCTCTGCCGTTGTTGCGGCACGGAGTTTGATGTGCCGGAACCTGAAGAAGATTTTTCGGAATCAGAAACGAATATGAAAGATTAGAATTACACTCAAAAAGTATCCGGAGATTGCCCGGATACTTTTTTTATCTGACGCCATCCATTCAAATCAAATGGTCTTCCCTGAAAATAGATTTATGGAACGGTAGTTCCGTAAGTTTGATCAGCTTCCGGAATTGTTCCCCGGTGCGTATCCGGTCTTTTAATTTCGTGAGGATATTGAGACGGCGCCAATCTTCTTCGCTGAACAGATCAAGACAGGGACATTCCGACAGCAGTTCGGCAGAGCTGTGAAGGAGGCTCCACCACATCGGTTTCGTAAACTTCTCCTTGAAAGGACATTGGAACCAATGGCGCGGATTATGCTTGATGATCCAGAACCAGTCGCCAAGAGTGAAATCATGCGTGTCGATATCCCTTTCGTGACACCAGTCGCTTGCCAGCAATCCGCTTCTTACAGCCGGGTGATTCGGGATCTCACAGTAATGAAGCAAAGTCGGCTGGTGCCGTAACAGGCGTTGCCACTGATACGGGGTGAAATCCTGCCAGCAGGGACATCGCCATGCAAGCGGAAGTTGTCCGGATAAGGCTGTCACCCAGTCGTCCGGGGTGAACTCGGAAAACGGGCAGAGCTCCTGCAGTTCCGGATGCCGTGAAATAATACGTGCCCATTGTTTCGGTGACAAAGGAGCGGATACGGATTCTGTTTCTGCTGCAAAGGCGGCACAGTTCCATTCAAGATCAAGGAATGTGTTCAGTTCTGTTTCGGTCATGGTGCACCTCATGTTTTTGTGTTGTGGATTTTGTGACAGGAGGATGCCTGTCATAATATTGTTGTGCGAAAATAAAACTGATTGCAGAGGTATCCGGCTGGTGCGGCTTCCCGCACACAAGCCGGAATCATCAAATTATCATCATTCGGACTCCGCCGGACTCTCATATCATAGTAGACACACTGTATTTTTTTACCGGACTTATTCCTTCGGGATCTGCGTAAAACCAAACATCCGGCATCCCTCCGGAGTCTTTTCCTTTTCATTGACTTTCGCGGCATAACTCATCCAGTGAGAAGCATTATGCAGTTGCGTTTCCGCATCCGCCCCATGACGGCGAATCCGTATGCCGGTATTGTGGTCCGCCTGTTCCTGCGGAGGGCAATACCGCACATAATTGGAATCAGGGGATGTTCCGATTTCACGGGACCAGACATCATTGAAAAATCCAGCGATCTTCTGGACATGCTGAACCTTGTTGCCGTCACAAACCGGATAGCAGTGATAATGAGGATGTTCGGAATCACGTTGTTCTCGTGCCCAGACAAGCTGGGCATCGATCCCCTCCCGCTTCAACCTCATCCGGCATTTGCGTATCGCATTGGAAATATGCCGGTTATCATTCTGTGTTTCCATTTCAGGAGGAAAACGGAATTCCAGATGCCCTACAAATACCTGGCTATGCTTATCCGTCATGTACCGTAACCGTTTCTGAATTTCATTCACTGCCTCCCGATACACGGGATGCTCCGGATCGGCATTCACGGATAAATGGTTCAAGTGGCTTTCCATGTGGTGGTGTCTTTTCGGCATGATTTTCTCTGCTCCTTTTCTGAATGATTTTATGTATGCCATGATTGATTTCTGTTCTGTAATTATTCTCATTCGGAATTCGAATAATCATTAGAAATCAATTTCCGTATCTTATTTTCGGGCTTATTCTGTGCTTCCTGTTCCCTGTTCATCGTTTATTATGGCTGCTGTTTAGGCTTATGGCTTTATAGCTTCCTGATAACTTTATAGCTTTTATAACTCTTATAGCTTACTCTAATAGCTCTTATAGCTTAGCTTTAGCTATTTCTAATAACCGAGTTGTGCCTGATCGAATTTTGCCTGCATTTCCATAACTTTTTGAAACATGAGTTGCCGTAATGCTGAATGAGGCTGTTTTTACACTTAGGTCCCGCATAAAATAACAGGAACTCAAAAGTAAAAAAGATTCATGACCCGCGATCGTATGCGCTCAAAGGAGGGGCGTATACATGAATGAAATCAGAATTTCAATGAATACCGTCCGTTTCTTCAAACGGATCATGCGTCCGGTCGCAGAAGAAGGAATTATTTCACTGCCGGAATACAACGAGGCAATCTCTCAATTGACCAGCCTTGCGGAACATGGTGTTCCCAAAGCTGTGGTCACTCCGAAACTTCTGGATCAGCGTGAGGTCGCGGAGATGCTCAACATCAGCCACAGCAATTTCAAAAAACTCGAAGCCGAGGGTGCTTTCCCATTCAAAAGGAAAATGGTAGGCTCAGCAGTGCGATACCGCAATACCGATGTTCTGAATTACATCAGTTCCTGTGACTGATCTTTCCATTGCTGAATTCCGCGTTTTCGGTAATGCCTGTGTTTTTTATAGACACGAATATTCCATAATGCCATATATTTACGTAGCGTTGGAACAGAAATAGGCTTTGGCATGATGACACGTGTATTAATGTCCTTTACTATCTGGGAAATATCCTGTCCCTGTTGGACTCGTGTCCAGACAAAGTCCCGGAGATGCGCAGAATGAAGCATCTTGATTCGATACGTCCAATAAATCGCTTCCTTATGGCATGTATACCGGTATGTACACATGTCTCTGGAAGCAGATTTTGAGGCAATACAATCCCGGAAACACAGGTCCAGTTCCGATGATTTTCCTTTACGCCAGTAGTCCGCTTCATAAGCCATTTCAAATAGTGAGCATGGCATTTTTTCTTTGGCAATAATACAGACAAAGTAACCAGCCTCCGCCAAATTTTTCAGCATTTGCTTTAGGAGTTGCTTTTCTGCTTTTTTATATTCAAATCCATCCAGAAAGATATTTTTCGGCAATCCGGGAATCGACAAAATACATTCCAAATTTGATTTTCCTGTTTCGTTCAGCTGCCAAGGAGCGGATTTGTTCCCCAGCAGACATGAAAAGAAATTTTTCCCATTTCTTATTATTCCATAATCCAGTTCTTTGCGGAGATCATCAAAAGCGAGATTTAGGTGCAGAAGCTTTATTTGCTGATGAAAGTTCCAGCAATCCTGTTCATTTGTAATATTTTTGAAGTATACAACATCCTTATTTTGATTAAAACGCCATGGAATTCCCCCTTTTATGCCGGTCGGCAAAATATTTCCCTGTTCCTCACAGGCACGTTGTATTTGATTGATTCCATACCAGTCACGATGTTGACTACTGTCAGCGATATAGGCCGCAATAGACAATCCCCAGGCGGTAAGATTTCCATTTCCCCAGAAAACTGCATTTTTAACTTTTCCAAGCGTTTGGCTGCCTATCGCTTTTTTCCCCTCCCAGTTGTCAAGAATAAAATGACTGCTGGGAACCAGTTTGTTAAAATCCATTGAAGTATGGCACGGCTCTTGGTGTGTGGCATTTTGGGGGACTGGTGAGATGAGCGGCATAGGTATATCTTGATTGGAGGATGAGTCAGAACTGGAAGAATTATCGGGCAGCATGTTTGGAAGATTAGCATTTGCAGATGGGGAGATATCTTGAGAAAATACAGATGAGGCTTGTGAACAATTATTGCTATAACTAGATGGTAGATTTCCATTATTTACTGGTTCTGATTCCATACTTTTATCCTTCATTTTTTTTGATTTCATTATTTCTTTTGCATAAATATATAAGTATAATAAAATCATATCTAATATAATTAATATAGCAAATAAAAATTCATAAATCAAGTATAATTTTTATTTTTTAATAGAGATAATAATAAATTCCATTTTTGCATAAATAATATTTTTAATAAAGCATATTCTTATTTTCTTTTTCTATAGAAAAATATTTATTCATATAGTGCATTTTATATTTTTATAAATGCACAGAGACATTACTATCCTGTGCATTTGCAAGGAAGCATATTAATCAATCTTTTAATATTTTAATAAGACTTTGCACTTCTTGTGTATCTGGAAGATTTTGCAGATATTGCAAAGCTTTTTCGATCCGTGCCCTGTCGGATGGTCCTGCGGTTCCGCTGACGGCTTTTATCGCCTTGAGCTGGGCATCTTCCCCGACGTGCGTATAAAACTGATCAATGATGTCGCTGTTCGCACCGAGGATCGAAACCACCACTGCTTTCGGAACACCCGCCTCCGCGCAGAACGAGGCAAAACTGTGGCGCAGACTGTGGAACCCATAGACAACCATCTTTCTTTTTCTGCCGGGAACTTCGACGTTGGTTTCCATTCCGGCACGTTTGATGACGCGCATCACGTCGATATTGACAAAATTATCGCCTACGGATTTTCCCTTTGCGTCTACCGTCAAATAACGTTTTGCCACATTGGGAGAGACATAGGAGTCAATGCGCCATTCTTTTGCCTGCTCCAGTGCGCGGACAAGCGGTTCTGCGATGGGAATAGATACCTGTTTCCCGGTTTTAAACTGTTTCACCCAAATCCGGCGATGCATCAAATCCACATGATCCCATTGCAGGAGAACGCAGTCTTTCAGCCGCTGTCCGGTATACATCCCGATCAGATAAATGACTTTCAGCTCTTTTTTATTCATGACTTTGAAACTCGGATCGTCCAGAACCTTGAGAATTGCTTCTTCCTGTTCTTTGGTGAATGCGAGACGGCGCACCGTGTTTCCTTGTTCTTCCCGTGGTTTTCTGCGCAGATTCTGGGATGCAAACGGGTTGTCTTCGGAATAATAATCCGAGAGTGTGGTAAAGATTTTTCTGAGACGGAGAATTTTCCGATTATGTGTGGATACTGAAATCGCTGTCGTCTTGAGATAAGCCGCATATTGGTCTGCGATACCTGGTGTAATTGCCGCCACCTGTGTTTCTTCCCCGACGTAACGTATGAATTCCGTAAAGGTTGTTTCGTAGGAAATTTCTTCATGACGTGTCGCGGGAAATGCCCTGTCCGGATGTTCCGCATAAATTTTCCAGGCGTCTTTCAGAGCAAGCGGGCGGCTTTTTCTTGCGAGATTGCGTGCCACTTTGACATGTGCGGAGATCACTTCTGCTGTTGTTGCCTGAACGATGGGCAGAAGTTCTTTTGCTTTTTTCAGAGCTTCTTCCTGATTCTGCGTTTTCAGACTGACACATTTTCGTTCATGATTGACCTGATAGCGGAAATAATAAGTTCCGCCTTCTTCCTTCTGATAAACAGTTCCGGTTTCCAGTTTGATCTTGTTTTTCTTTCCCATTTCATCCTCCGGCGATGAAAAATCCTGTTTTGGCTAAAATAATACGGAAAAAAGAGAAAGAAAGCTCTGAATGGTAATAAACGGTAACTTTTCTTTAGAAATGAGGCTAAAATGGTGCGCCCACAAGGACTCGAACCTTGGACCCAATGATTAAGAGTCATTTGCTCTACCGACTGAGCTATGGGCGCATCTCTTATTTCATAGAATGCATTTAATATACCCGAACGGAACAGAAAATCAAGGCGATTTCTAAAAATTATTTGACTTTTTTGTCCGGAAACAGCCTGAATGTGAAAAGACGATTCTGTCTGATCCGGGAAAACGGTTGCCTGTTGCGGCACCTGCTTTACAGCAAAAGATCTCCGGCTGTTTTTTCACATCCGCCATGTTTCTGCTGCACAACGCCGGCACCGAAGAACAGCACTTCCTATTTCCAGAACTGGATCGAAATATTCTGGAGAAAATAATACCAGATTCCAAAACCTGCCGCAATACCGAGAATCAAGGCAAGAAGGACAATCAGGATTTTGGCGCAGCCGGACATTTCTGCCGCAGTCTTTACCCCTTTTTCCTGTTTGAGAAAACCGCCGACGACATCCACCGGATTCAGCAGGGTTGTTATCGGAATCCGTGGCTGGCTTGTAAAGATGAGCCCCATTTTCCTGGAGAGACGCATGCGTTTGTTGAGAGCCCAGCCGCCGGCTTCCAGAAAACCGGCAACGTTACGGCGGTAGAGCTTGACCAGAGATACCACAACGACCGGGCCGCCGAAAATCAGCATGACACACAGAAGCACACCGATCACGCTCCAGAGCGAGATGTTGTGCAGTGCCTGCGCCATGAAGGCAATGGAACTGCCGATCGCCGCAAGCCCGACTCCACCTCCCATCAGGAGCATGGAGCCGCTGACTGCCGGAGTCTGCTGTTTGGCTGCCGCAGGCGGATTCTTGGGATCATAAGACTGTGCCTGTGCGACAGATTTTTCAAAGCCGGATTCAAACTCTTTGGTGCGTGCCGAGAAAAATTTGTCGATCTGTTTGCCGATAAACGTCCCGAACCGGTAGAACGGCATCCGCAGAGCTTCCGAGAAGGAAACAGGCTGCTGGATATAATCAATGACCTGAGCATCCCATGTGACGCCGTCGGGTGTGACGAAAACGCCGCTTTTGCCGATGAAGAGGTTATACATATCGCCGGACGTGACTGCAACCGCAAGAGTCATTTTCCGGACTGCTCCGACCTGTCCGGTGGAAACTTCGATATACATGGTGCAGATATTGCAGTTGACCGCCAGCTTCTTATGCGCCGCCACATTGGATACGCGGGTCGTCAGTGTGAAATGCCTTCCGTCCATGATCAGCTTGCCCGCCAGGAGCATGGAGGTGATCTCCTGATCGAACAGAGATTTCAGTGATACGTAATTATTCATGAACTCAAGCATATGGCGCTGGTAAAGAATGAGCTTGCGCACATCCTTGAAACAGGCGATTTCATCCTTGCGTTCCGCATCGAAGGCGATCATTGCCGTAATTCTGTCCGCGATATTTTCCGACAGAAAATATTTGAGCCTGTCCACGGGAAGCGTATCCAGGCAGTCCGTATTTTTCCGTTTGAGCCAGGCGTCATAGACCGCCAGCCCTGCCTTGACTGCATTCCATTCCTCCCGCGTGATCTCCTCTTTTCCGGGAAGAGTTTTTGCGAAGAATGCAATCAGCCTGTTCGCCCAGAGCGGATTCAGTTCCGAATTCAGAAGCAGCAGCGATTTCTCATTCGGTTCGCAGACCGGCGCGGCATTCAGGTACTTTTCCATTGCGGCGGAATCCATGATATCCAGCGGCGGCAGCGCTTTGGTGGTGTTGCCGGAGGACATGCGCAGAATGCCGCAGAAAGTGAAGAACTCATCCACTTTTGCGGTGATTTCCTGATAGATGCCGAAGATCTCCTTCGTCGCATCGCCGTAAGGCAGGATTTCAGGTGCATTGAGAGGTTCCTCATGCCATTTCAGGTAGGCGCCGGCTTTGTCCGTGAATTGAGCCAGAATATCCTGGTTGATGCCGTCAAGCCCGGAGATATCGGCGACTTTGCCGACGCAGTTCATGGCGAAGGTTGCGAATTCAGCGACATCCGGGTCGGGAATCAGGGAAGGGGGGATGACACCGTCGCCGTTCTGGAGCCCTGCCGCCATGATTTTCTTCCGGTCGCGGATATCGGCAAGAGAGATTTCCCTCGGTTCCTCCGTTCCCGTATTTTCCATCGCGAGCCTGGCGGAACTGAGAAGCATTTTCCCTTCGGGCGTTTCGTCATTGATTGCCGAGAATTTCAGGACATCGGAAGCGGCATTGATTCCGGAGTAATCTTTCAGGATGTTCAGCAGCCATGTGATGGCGCGCCTGGCTTCGTCTACACGGATTTTGCCGTTGTTGTCGTCATCCATGAAGGCGAGAAATTCGGGGTCGCAGGAAATGGAGTCGATCGGGAGGCTGGTCATAGCCCATAGCGCGGCGTCAAGGTCTTTGACGCAAGAAAGATCGTCCGCCGTTTTCACCGCGATCTGCCAGGAGCCGCCGACACGTTCAAAACTCATTTGTCTGTCAGTAGAATTATTTTTCATTGGGGGAAGTTCCCTGAAGTTGGGCTTGCTGTTTATTTTGAATGGTGCCGGAATACTGGATCAGCGTCAGCATCAGCAGTATTGTGACACCTTGTGCAATCAGGATGAGGCATGATCTTTCGTCTCCCCAGAGCAGCGGCATGGCGCCCAGGCCCGCAATGAGGCAGAGAAGATGCACCAGGAGAACCGCGCGTTTGCGTGACATGCCCATATGGAGAAAACGATGGGATATGTGGTTGTGATCTCCCACATAGATCGGTTTATGGTTGAGAAGGCGGATCACGATGACGGCAAGCGTGTCGAAGATCGGGACGGCGAGAATGAACAGCGGGATCAGGATCGAGAGGCGCGACTCCGAGACCAGCGGATTGAAATAGGTGACTTTGGCGCTGATGACCGCCAGCATGTAGCCGAGAAAATGACTGCCGCCGTCTCCCATGAAAATTGACGCGGGAGAATGATTGAAGAACCAGAACCCGATTGCCGAACCCGCACAGCAGGCACCGAGGCACGCCACGAAATACTGCTCGTTGACGATTGCCGCAGTTGTGAAGAAGAGGAATGCGATGGACGCCGTACCGACGGCAAGACCGTCCATGTTGTCGAAGAAATTGGTTGCATTGAAAATGAAAATGATCCAGAATACCGTCAGGAACCAGCTGAGAAACGGGATATCCAGAAAGAGTGTGATATGAACTCCGCCGAAAGTCGCGGTCGCAACGGCGATGGCGATCTGTCCGTACAGCTTATGGTGCGCCTTCATGGCGTGTTTATCGTCATACGTTCCCATGACGAGCGCCGCCAGCGCGCAGAGAATGATTACGGCGAATTCGCGCAGGACCAGTTTGATTCCCGCGACTCCGGCAATGATGTCCTGCATGGCCTTTTCCGGAAGTATGAACGTGACCGCCGCCAGTGCAGCCAGGATCGTGAGAAGCCACGCCGAATACATGGCGACACCGCCGAGGAGCGGGGTGGATTTCGCGTGAAGTTTGTGCCCTTCGCATTTGGGGATGTCAAGGAAACCGAGCAGCTGGGCGATTTTCTGGCATGCCGGAGTCAGGATCAGCGAAAGCCCCAGCGCCATGATGAATACCGCCGCATAAATTTGTGCCCAGTCCAAAGGGTCCTCCTTGAATCTTTGATTAACCTTGCATTTTGCGCTGGACTACTTGCCCGGGAACGCATATATTATTACTATAACCCGGAAAGTGCTTTTATTCAAAGGAGTTTTTTGCTTATTATGAGTCAAATCAAAACAAAATGTGTATTCGGGCCGATTCCTTCGCGCCGGCTCGGACTTTCCCTCGGCATTGATCTGCTGCCGTATAAGACCTGTTCGATGGACTGCGTTTACTGCGAATGCGGGGCGACCACCAACCTTACCTGCGAGCGCAGGGAATATTTTCCGACTTCGCAGGTGATTCAGGAGCTGGAAGAAGTTCTGGCAAAGCATCAGAAAATCGACTATGTGACTTTTTCCGGTGTCGGTGAACCTACCCTGCATTCCGGTATCGGAACGATCATACGCCATATCAGGGAGGCGCATCCCGAACTGAAAATCTGCCTGCTGACGAATGCATCGCTTCTGAATGATGAACAGCTTGTGAAGGAGATTGCCCCTGTCGATCTGATCGTTCCCTCCATGGACGGCTCCAACGACGAGGAGCTTTACAGAATCAACCGTCAGGCGGCGGGGATCACTCTGGAACGTGTGGTTGAAGGGATCATCAACTTCAAACGGCATTCCCGCGCCGCCGTCTGGCTGGAGATTTTCATTCTCCCGGGGGTGAACGACAGCATGGAATCCGCGGAACGGTTTCGTGCGCTTGCCGCGAGGATCATGCCGGACAAAGTGCAGTTGAATACGCTGGACCGTCCCGGGCTTTATGATTGGGTTCAGCCGGAGGACGATGCGGTGCTGGATCAGATCGCCGGCGTGATCGGGCGTTCCGTCCCGGTCGAGAAGATTGCCAGACATGCCCGCCGTGTTGAGAATGAGAACCATGAAGAACTGGATGTCGGGCAGTATAATGAACTGATACTTAAGACCTTGCGTTCGCGTCCATGCACTGCCGAGGATATTTCGGTTACGGTCGGGATCGAAGCTGACCGTATTGCACCGCATCTGCGCCGCATGGAGCGTGCGGGGCTGATCGTTTCCGAGTCCGGCACGCGCGGGACTTTCTACCGTCCGGTGAAATGAAGGAAACGGCATTCCCGGCAGAATTCCGGAATGCCGTTTCTTTTCGGAGCCGCTTATTTCAGATTTTTGTCCAGCGTCTCCCCGATCTTCCGGCGGACTTCAGCCAGCCGGACAGGATCGAGAGACGTTTTCCCGAACGCGGGTGCGATGCTCTCGATCTCTTTCTCCAGCCCGGTGCGGATGTCAGGCGGGAGCTTTTTCACCAGCTGCATCATGTTGAAGTCTTCGACCCCGTCGCGGAAATACTCAAGACGCACGGAATAGATCGGCTTGTCTGCGGATGGATAAAGCAGCCAGACATGGCCGTTTTTGGCAAAGGTCCCGTATTTCCAGTTGTAGTCCATGCTCCACTGGAGGAAGCCGGAGAGCCCGCGGGAGTGGCACATCCACGGAGTCAGGCGCGGCACGATTGCTTCTGTATAAGTGCTGAAAGTGACCCCGTTCATGTAAATCCAGAACTCTTTGTTGTTTTTCCGGGAGTCCCGGATGATTTTCTGGGCATCCCTGCTCCACCAGTGGGAAAGGGGCCCGACGCAAATGATATCGTTGTTTGCCAGAACCTCCGGATCGGGGGCTGCGACGGTCATGAGGCGGAGTCCGGGGGCGTATTTGCGGACCATGCCGACTGTTCTGCGCATGGTTTCATAATGTCCTCCGGTCATTTCGTCCCAGAGATAAGCGAAACTGTTTTGCAGTATGCCTTTTTCTTTTGCCTGGCGATGGAAGCTTTTGAGGTAATTGGCAAATTTTTCCTCGAACTCTCCGGAATTGACATCCAGATTGAGAAAATGAACTTTTTTCCCCGGTTTCCAATCCCATGCACCGAGGAAAAGCCAGGGTGCCTGGAACATCGGCATCCCGTATTCCTTTACGGCTTTTTCCGCCAGCCTGAAATCGTCCGGCATATGGAGTTCTTTGCCGTCAAAGTATTTGCGCAGTTCTTTCTGCCCGCCGTAATAGACCGTTCCGTTCATCCCGCATTCCGTGAGATACTTTAAAACTTCCTCACGGTCTTTCTGCGGGGAGTTCCAGAGCAGCCCGTGGGCACAGTAAGCGGAACGCTTCGGAAGTTCGAAGTTCCAGACTTTCAGCGAAACGGGGACTTTGCATTCTTTTCCATTGATCCGGAGTATTACGTTCCCCGTATAGAGTCCGGGCGGAGTTCCGGCGGGAGTGTAAACTGTCAGATGCAGGATGCTGTTTTCTTTTGCCGTCAGTTTCAGCGGCAGGCGCTCCGGCAGCGGCAGGAGCTTGTCCGCGAATTTCCGTTCTCCGTAAAGGAGGGCAAGCGGGGATTCGACAGTCTGGTATTCCAGTGCGGCTGCCCGGAGGTTCTCTGCCGGGATTTTATGTTTCCCGGAGGATGTGAGCTCCGGCAGGATTACTTTTTCCAGAACGGCAGGGCTTTCCGGATTCAGGACCAGCTGAAAGGATTCCCGTTCATTGGCTGCCGATTCCAGTTTGACTGCGCTGACTGCGCTGTCCGGGCTTTCCGTTCCGGGGTAGACACGTTTCATCGGGGATTCATGCCAGAGTCCGACACCGGGAATTCCATGGAGTTTTCCCGCGAGCCCTGACGGATATTGGTATTCCGGCGCCAGCAGACTGCGGGAGAATTGTGCCGGAGCCAGATGAAAACGTTCTGCCAGCCGCCGCGCCGCTGTTTTCTGCTGTTCCGTCAGGCTTCCGCCGTCAAGAAGCTGAAAATAGATGCAGGCTCCGAGCTTCATGCCTTTGTCGTAATAGGGGAGGGAGCCTTGCCAGAGTTGATTGAAATTGACGATTTTGCACCAGCCGGTCTTCCTATATGCCGGCATGAGCCCGAGTTTGTGTCCGTACTTCAGCGGCGTGTTGACGTCGATCAGCATGAGGAGAGTTTTATCATATTCCGGCATGTGCAGCAGCAGTGCGCGGGCGCCGGCAAGATCCTGCTGCCCGGGTGCGGGTTTCGTCTGGAAGTTTTTGAGTCTGCCGTCGTCGAAGGAAACGGACTGGATTTCTTTTGTGAGATAAATCATGGGAAAGTTGTCTCTGCTGAAATCCCGCGATTCCCTGGAGGTTATGATATATTCCAGGCGGACGGCGGTGGTATCGCTGAACATTTCCATTTCACGGGTGACGTCGTAATCCACATTTCCCGTAAGGACGCGGACCGTATTGCCTTTGATTTCATATTTCTGCGGTTTCCAGTTCAGTTCGGACTGGTCCTGATAGAAATGCTGTGTATTGCCGGTGCGTCCGTGATACCAGATCATGCTTTGTATGACAAGTCCGAGCGATTTGCCGTTCCCGTCTCTGCCTGTGAGATTGAATGCGTAGTTCCGTCCCTTGACGAGTCTTGCGGACAGAGTGCCGTTGTTCATAGACACACTGCCGTTTTGTTCTTTGATTTCAACTGCCGCCGACGCTGTCAGAACGAGAACCGACAGCAAAGTGATGATTTTTTGCATTGGAGGATTGCCTTTCATTATTTAAGATAATTGGTTTAATAGTGCGATGCTTTGCATCGCAAAAACAGCTTCGTGCAGGACTCTCAGTCCTGCCGCGTTCCAGCTGCGTAAGCTGGTCGCCGCAGGCGAAATCCCCGATAGTGCGTATGCTTGCATCGCGGTAGTTCATTGTTTTTATGTCTTTTCCATGCTTATGTTCAAGGGAAGCTGAAGCTTACATTATACAGGGGGCTCCTTTCGATTTCGACTTCTCCCCGGATGGGGAGATAGGCTGAACCGGTATGTCCGTCCGCATAAAGAAATTGCGTGAAACGGTTATGGCTGTTGCGGGCAACTTTTTCTATTCCGACAGATTTGTACAATGCCTGATTATCATTCGCCATCCAATATTGAAACATTCCCGGAAAACCGTTGCTGTCGATTGTCAGAATGACTGCGGAACTATTCTTCAATTTTGTGATCTTTCCGAGCGATAACCGCCTGTTCATTGCATAATTGCAAAAGACAATGTCCCTTGTATTTTCAATTGTCCTTGAATCGAACCCGTAAGGTTTCTTTACCGATGGGCAGATGAACGGTTTCGAGTATGCTTTCTGTGTATCCCAGTTTGGAGAATATTTCAGTCCCATGTTTGGTTTGATTGATGTCCACCAGAGAACAGATTTTGCATTATAGCTGGTTCCGCTGCATGGAAAACAGTCATTTGATTCCGTGATATAGCCGGCAAATCCGATTCCCTGCTGTTTCAGGTTGTTTGTGCAGGAAATGGCTTTTGCTTTTTCTCTGGCTGCATTCAGCGCCGGCAGCAATATCCCTGCAAGAATCGCGATGATCGCTATAACGATCAGAAGTTCGATCAATGTGAATTTCCTCCTGCCGCCGGATTTTCCGTGCGTCTCCTGCGGTGAAGAAATTCTGCGGAACAAATTTTTCATTTTCAGTCTCCTTTGGATGGTTATGCGTTATATTGCTCTGGTTGTGTCGCCTGAAACGAATTTCGGGCGGATCATGATCGTTTTGAATTCCGTCTGCTTCGGTTCCTCCATGACTGCAAGAAGCTGCCGCGCCGCTTCCCGGCAGATATTCTCAAGCATGGTGCAGACTCCGGTGATTTTGCCGAAACGGTGGCTGGGGGTGTTGAAGGAGCCGGTCAGGCTGATGTCCCGCGGGACCGCCAATCCCATTTTTTCCAGAGCTGTCATTGCAAATGAAGCGCGATGATCATCTATGCAGACCAGGGCGGTTGGCGGAGGACCGCCTGTAAATGCCTTTTTCAGATAAGGCAGATAATCCGGAGTGGCGGGTTCGGAAGCCAGGATGCCGTTCACGCAGGGACGCTGCCAGGGGATGCAGTAACGCTCGTCGACGGGAAGCCCCAGCTCCTTCATGCTTTGGAGATATCCCCTGAAACGTTCATCCGAAAGCTGATTTTCGATCTCATCGGAAAGGAAGCCGATCCGGCGGTGCCCGAGGCGGTGGAGATGCTGAACGGAAAGCGCACTGTAAGCATAGTTGTCCAGTGCGACAAAATCGGATTCCAGCGCCGGCGCCTGATACTGGATTCCGACATGGGGCAGGGGACGGATGTATTTCTGCCAGAAACTGTAATCTGTGCGCCCGTGGAAGACGACACCGCCGACATCACGGGACGCCAGGCATGGCGGAGGCATCCAGTCCATGCCGATTTGAGTAAGGAGCAAATTGCAGCCGGCTTTCTGCAGTACGCCGTTGAGTCCGGCATAGATCGGTTCAAAGGTATTGGTGCCGCGGAAACTGGACTCGCTCATTGCCGTCGAAAGTG
>DXVA01000050.1:0-604 GCA_019408975.1 Lentisphaeria bacterium
GCAAAATCCCATGCCTCGGAATCGAATCTCTCAAAAGGCATCCCGGCAATATACATGCCGTTCATGTTCGCCAGCTTCACAAGGTCAAACTGCGCAGGCGAACGCTGGGCGCGGTCAATCGAAAACGCCTCGACCAGCTCCTGTTTCGTCATCTTTTCACGATTGTCGCCGGGAGACCATCCCAGAAGCGAAAGATAATTGAACAGCGCCTCCGGCAAAAAACCTTTCTCACGGAAATCCCCGACGAATGCATCCCCGTCCCGCTTGCTGTAAGGTTTCCCGGCGGCATTCACCAGCATCGGCAGATGCGCATAGGACGGCGGAGTGAAGCCGAGCGCCTGAAACAGGAAAAGATGGCGGTAAGTGTTTTCCACATGGTCATCGCCGCGCACAATATGCGTCACCCGCTGTGTCACATCGTCGCAGACATTCGCGAGGTGGAATACAGGGCTTCCGTCGCTGCGGATGATGATCAGATCCTTGATTCCGTCCAGCGGCTTCGCCAGTTCGCCTTTCACGAGATCATTGTAAAAAGCCTCGCGGCGCGTAAACTCGAAAGCGGCGGCGCCTTCGATCACTTTCGGTTCGACAAGCCCTTCAATCT
>DXVA01000050.1:614-5096 GCA_019408975.1 Lentisphaeria bacterium
CCGCCGGCGTTCTCAACGGTTTTGCCCTTGTGGTTGACCGTCGACCAGATCAGTCCGGCGCGGGAAACGGAAAATACGGAGCCGGGCGCAAGTTCGGTTCTGATGCGTCCGCACTGACGGACAAACGGATAGGAATCGCACTCGTAAGGCAGGCGGAACAGAACCGGCGTTCCGGGCTGTCCGGGGTTCAGTTCGTAGGCATATCCTTTGGCGATCAACTCACGCGCCGCCTCCTTGTGACGCCCGCTCTGCGAGGTCTGGTACATCACTTCGCCGTCATAGTCCAGACCGAGCCACTTCATGCATTCAAAAAGCGCATCGATCGCCTGTTTTGTGGAACGTTCGAGGTCCGTATCTTCAATGCGGAGAAGAAACTCCCCCCCGCAATGCCGGGTGTAAAGCCAGTTGAAAATGGCGGTTCTGATGTTGCCGATATGTACCTGTCCCGTGGGAGAAGGTGCGAATCTGGCTCTGAAATCCATGATGCTGCTCCTTGAAATAAAGTATGCGCAAAAGTTGTCTGAACCTTTGCGCCGCTGAAAAATAATACAACTATAATTTGACAATCAGGCTCCGCAGGAGTTCCCCCTCCGGAGCCGTCTGCACGGAAAAAACAATCAATATTCACCCGTCGCCGCGGTAAGCTGAGCTTTGGCATTATGCATATTGATGACATACGTCGCCAGAGAAGTCTCGGCATTGACAAGGTCACGCTGAGCTTCATTCAAACGGGTCAGTTCAGTATTTCCGGCGCGGTATTCCTCCTCCACAAGGTCCCGGATCTTCCGGTAAAGCTCCAGGCTCTTCTGGGAAATCTTGACCTGCTTCAGGCATGTCAGGTAATTATCGTATGCGGTTCTGACTTCGGCAACTACGGTAATCCATGTGTTTGCCAGCGAGTAGTCGCTCTGCAGCATTGCAGCCTGATAGTTCCTCATTGTGAAAAAAGTCCTGCCGCCGCTGAACAGTTCCCAGGAGACATTGCCGCCGTAATTGAAGTTGAAAGATTCATATTTCTGCGTACGGCTTCCCGTGGTATTGCGCAGTTCAGACCCGTCATAGGCCTTTGTGCGCGTCTGCCCTACGGTATAGCCGACGCTGGCATTGAAAGAAACCGTCGGCCCGAACGAACAGATCGATCCCCAGTAATTATATTTGGCAACTTCCAGAGCCTCGCGATATGCTTTGAGGTCGGGACGGTTCGCCAGAGCGGTATCAAGATAAACGGCAAGAGTGGAAAGCACTTCGCCGTCAGGGGAAGGAACGCCGGGGAACTGGATTTCCTCCGGAATCGTGCCTTCGGTCAGCCCCATCAGCTGCGCCAGAGCATACTTGGAGGCGGCGAGCTGATACTGTGCCGCATACAGATCGGACTCCGCGGAGTTGTAATACGCTTTGAAGTTGAGCACGTCGCTCAGGGGAACCGCGCCGACTTCGAACTTCAATTCATTTTCTTTCAACTGCGAATTCTGGAACTTCATGTTTTCCTGGGCGATTTTTATCTGTGCTTTCGCAAGGAGAATGTCGTTGTAAGTATAGGCGACAGTCCTGATGAGGATACGTCTCGCATCCAGTTCCAGCGCTTCGCTCTGTTTCCAGTTGTGGCGCGCGGCAAGGAGGTTCATTTCTCTCACGAAAGAGTCGAACAGCAACCAGTTCGCGCTGGCGCTCGGCGTATTTTCAAAGGTTCTGGAACCGTTCTGCGTGATGCCGTACACATTGTTCGGCTCATTGAAGCTCTGCTGAATCGAATAACCGGCGGTAATGGTGGGCATGTAAGGAGCAAACGCCGCATAATATGCCGCGCGCGCGCCGACAACCGCGAAGTACTTCGTTTTGAAGTCAGGGTTGTTCTGGACGGCAAGGTTCTGCGCGTCTTCCAGAGTCAGAAGCTTCTGCGTAATATCCAGCTTCTGGTGTTCCGCGCCGGGAATACTTGTGAAGGCGCTTCTGGAAACCGCCACCGGCGGTTTCGGGTAAGAGGTGCACCCTGCGAGAATAACGAGCCCCGACAGAGTAAATGCTGCTGCAATCCGTTTCTTGTCCATTTCGTAAAAATCCTTTAGCCTGTTTATAAAAAGCCCTACGACCTGCTGTTTTGCTACCCATCTACTTATAAAGAGGGTATTATACACTTATTTTTGCGCTAATTCAAACCTGATAACCCTCTGAAATGCTTTTTTTATTAAATTATTTTACTCCTGAAATAAAATTCTCATCCATTTTTCTTCTGAAAACGTAAAAAATCCGGGGAACAATCCAATACGCTGTTCCCCGGATCAGGCAAGCCACAGGTTTCAAGCATCAAAGTTCAACATACGTTTCCGGCAATGCACAAAGAACAACCGGCACAGGAAGAACTGTGCAGAGCCTCTATTTTGCGGATGCGTCAACAGCGCGTATCTTTACGGGTTTCCAGATTCCGTGGGCGCCCCTGGAGGCGTGTGTTCTTACGATCAGCAGATTTTTTCCGCCGGCATTGATATTTTCCGCTCCGGCACGGACAATAAACGGTTCATTCCAAAGAACCCCGACATCAACTCCCTCGGATTTCACCGTGTGTTCGCCGATCAGTTTCCCATTCAGATAAACCCATGCCTGTTCATCAACAGCTTCAAAAAGAATGTCCATGGACCGCGCCGCCCAGTCTTTCGGAACGGAAAAAACCGTCGCATACCAGCCGGTCCCGAGATAAGGGCCGACCGGTGTCCTTTCCAGCCGCGCCGGGACATCGACTTTTGTCCAGCGTTCCGGAGAAAAATTCCGCAGCAACATCTCCTTTGCCGGAAGCCCGGCATTCCTGACATCTTTCCTGAAAAACCAGTCCGACTTGAAGTCAAGCCAGCCGGTTCCGACATTCAGTTTCGGACGCTCTTTCTTTTTCTCCGGATTTTTCTTGCTATAATTCAGGCGGAACTCAAACAAAGACATTTTACCTTCCTGATCTTCGGTTTTCCGCGTTACACTGAAGCGCAGGTAAAAAAGATTCCGCCCGGCAACCCAGGAAGACAAATCGACTTTTTTCTTTTCCAGATCAGATGCAACCAGCTGATACTCTCTCCCGTCATATGATATTTCCAAACGGTTGGAAATATCTTTCGTCCAGGCGGAAATCGACAAATCCGCACTGACGAAACTGTTGTCTCTCCCTGCGTCATATTGATAAACAACATATCCTCCCGCAGCCTTTCCCGGCAGAGTCAATCCCCACTTGCCGGGGCGGATGCCCTTGATCTCTTTCACGGCACTGTATTTGAATTCCCCAGCCTTCAAGCGGGGATCGGAAAAATACCTGAATTTGCCCTGCATGAAATCCTCCAGTCCCTGATAGCCTTTTTTCTCGGCGAACAGTGCGGCGGAATAATCCGCAATGAATTCTTTTTCATGAGCACGCCGGAACTCAATCAGTTCCTTGAGTTTTTCGCGCGCCGCAGAAAACTGATTCTGTTGAAAAAGGCGGCTGAATTCCACACAGAGCCTGGCATGTTTCAAACCGTTCCGCAGGAAGCGCACCCGTTCAGCATACTCGGCTTTTTTCGATTTTTTCGCGTCTTCAAATGCTTTTTCCAGAATTTTTCCCGGTTCATCAAAAACTTCAAGTGCGTAATAATCCGCCGCCTGCTGCGCATTGCCGTATTCCACGCCTCCGTGAGGAAGCTTTTCTGTAAAGGCGATCCAATAATCGAAATATTTCCGGACCTCTCCGGCAGCGGGCCCGAATGCGGAATAATATTCCTCCAGAACGGAATCCAGACTAAGCGACGGGTCCGTGCCCAGCCGCATATGCATATAAAGCATCGGCCCCTTGGTTGCCCAGTAACCGAACAGACTGTCATAATCGAAACCGACCATACCGTTCCGTCCGGCGAACCGTAGCATTTCCCCGCTTTGTTTCAGCTCCAGCGCAGGAATGGTGTAGCCGGACAACAGGTAATTCGGGCGGTAATGCATCTGAATTCCGGTTTTCCGCCAGCCGCTCCAGATATCCATGATCTCTTTTGCGCTGCTCTCCTTCATAGGGTAGTAACACTCCACGCCGGAACCCCACGGGACAAACTTTCCGTACATCCAGGAAAGATCGGGATTCCCCGTCGGCGGCATGATATAATCCATATACATCAGAATGCTGATCTTGACGCCGGGATTGCGTTTCCTTGCCAGTTCCCGCACATTCCGGGCGTAACGCAGATAACGGTTTGTAGTCGAATACCCTTTGAACCCGGACGGCTGCGGCTGATCCCATGCCATGCATTCACTGCATCGGCAGAACCCGCGGGTGTCGGCTTCACCGAGCCCGATCCATTCGCCGCCGTCCCAGAGTTTTCCGACAATGAATTCCGCAAGCTCCGGATTGGAGACGCACAACCTTGCGGAACGGCCTCCGGCAAAAGGTTTTCTCGTTCCGTCATCCCCCATTGCAAACCATTCCGGATGAGTTTTCCCGTATTTACCCCACCAGTGGTCAAGATGACTGGCAGGGGC
>DXVA01000050.1:5106-9241 GCA_019408975.1 Lentisphaeria bacterium
CTCCTGATAGACTAGCAGATATTTTCTCAATTCACGGCAATAGTCGGCAAGTCCCTCCTTACTGAAAGAAAGCTTGTCCGTCTCTTTCGCCGCCTGTCCCTGGAAGAACGGAGTCAGCACCTGCCAGATTCTGTATTTACGGTATTGAAACGCCGGAGCCCCCGTGATATTCAAATCGCCGTCAACTGCAAGAGCCTCTTTTTCCGGGACATAGGTTCCGAGTTCGCCCGGCCAGAGCCAGCGGATACCGGAAAATGTACCGAGAAAGCGGTAAACACCGTAAAGCGTCCCGCGCCGGGCGTCCCGGACAATGCCGTTCTCCGTCCAGATCAGACGTCCGGTTTCCTGTTTCGAGCGTTCGGCATCCGGCTCATACAGCAGCGGCTTTCCGTTCTCGCCGCCTACAATGAACAAATCGCCGTCAACCGCCTTGATCGCATAAGACTCTCCGGCAAATACCTTCTGTCCCAGCCCGGCGCGCTCCGCAGCTTTTGTCGCGCCGATGTAAATTCTTATCTGTTTTCCTGCCGGAAGGTCCGACTCACGGACAAGCGGCAGTTCCGCGCCCGTGGCTTTCTTCAGATACGACGCCAGTTCCCGCGCGGCATATTCCGCAACAGGCGCGGGCTTGTCGGCTGTCACAATGACCGCCTGCGGCCGCCGGTTCTCCACAAGGACCAGTTTCTCTTTCGCGCAAACAATCCCGCCTGCGGCAAGGATCGACAACAGCAATATATTTCTCATCATATCCAAAATCTCCAGATGATTTGTTGATTCTTTACCATGTGCCGGCCCAGCAATTACCGCCCCACCCAAGCGTGCCGTGAGGATTTGCAGGATAAGCGCCGTAAGTCGGAATCAGAACCTTGACCAACACGCCATGACCGTCCAGATAAGCGATATTCAATGCCCTGTCATGCCGCGGATGCGGCTGTTTCGTCGTCGACGGCAGTTCTCTGACCTCGCTCGCCCCTTTCCCTGTGATGTTGGAGGGGTCGCTGATGGAATCCATCAGAAGATAAGTTTGCGTCGGACGCTTGACCTTTGATATTTTCAGCGCATTCGTGACAGGAGCGATCCTTCTGTTAATGCCGATCCCGACATAGGCATAAGCCGTTTTCCATTTCTCCAGCTGCTTCTGATTACCGCCCGCCAAATTGCCCAGAGCGGGACAGACCATCATCGTCGGCGATTTTACGAAACCGTTCTCAAGCAGTGTGTTGACCCACGATTTCAGCCCTGTGTCGTCCTCCGTATAAGGCGGCAGATGATCGGAATAGTCACCGGTGTACATGAGAAGCACGGAAGCGGTCTGCTTATGATTGTTCAGGCAGGAGATTGTCTGCGCCTTTCTCCTTGCCATCCCCAGCGCCGGCAAAAGCATGGACGCAAGGATCGCTATAATGGCAATCACAATAAGGAGCTCTATCAGGGTGAAAATTCTCATTTTCACCCTCGAAGTAAGAACAGAGGAACAGGGAACTCTGAAGTAAGAAGGAACAGGGAAACAATTGAACAATTGAACAGGAAAACAATTGAACAATCGAAGGAAGAAAGAAGAAACAGGATCAGGAGAATGGCGATGTTCTGCCCTGTCCTGCTGACGGAATGAAATACCAATTTTACAACTTTTCCTCATAAGAAGCTCTATCAAGGTAAATTCTTTCCGACATCCCGAAAAATGTTTCTTTTGCTTCTGCATGGTAAAATCTCCTGTTTTTTTATGATTTCATATTGATTTCGGTATATATTATAGTATAATTCCCTGAAATGACAATAGCAGAAACGACAAAAAAATATGCAGATGTGACAAAAGTATGAAAAACGCGGTTTTGTTGAAAAAAATGGCAGGTCTTTCCGTCGATCTGCCGAAATATGATGAGTCCGCTCCGGGAATTCCTCTGGAAACACCGCTGATTCCGAAAGAACTTCAGATGTATTTCCGAACCCCGGAAACGGAGGAAAAAAGAAAAATGCACTTTTTCCACAATAATTACATCATGCTCTTCTGTCTCGCAGGAAACCGTATGATCGAACTGGACAACAAGCCGTGCCATATTCATCCCGGAGAATTTCTGCTGATTCCCCCCGCGTGCCACCATACCAGCAATCTGCCGCCGGACTCCGGGAGCACCGGCGGGGATTTTGCGATTCTGTACGCATCCTTTCAACTCTCATACGAACATCCCCGGCTTTCCCAGATCATCAAGCAGGCATTCCCGCTGCGGATGCAGGAGATCAGGGAACTGCGCGAAAGTCTCGTTTTTTTCCTGAAATGGTTTCAGGGGGATCATCTTGCGGAAATAAGATCGGCATTCGCCTTCGGAATCTTTCTCATGCGGATTCTTGACCGCTTCACGCCACGGCAGGAGAGAATCCATAATTATCTCGACAAAGACACGCTTCTTCTGAAAAGAATACAAACCTGCATGTATTCCCGCCAGAACCGGCGCACGAAGATTCAGGACATCGCCAAAGAACTGGGCGTCTCCCAGTCGCTTTTACGGCAGGTTTTCAAACGGCAGGTGAAAATATCCCTGGGACGCCATCTGCAAACACGGCTCATGCACAGAATCGGCGGTATGCTGCGGGCAACCGACATGCCTATCTCGGAGATCGCCTTCCGTGCAGGCTACAAATCGGAAGCGTCCATGATCCGGGCATACAAACGGGAATCCGGCATGACTCCACGGCAGGCGCGGAACATCCTCCGGCGGCAGAAATGAACTATCCCCCGCAAGCAGCGGAGCATCGAAAAGCCAATGACAAAAGCCCGAAAGTATGGTGCATGCCGCCGACCTGCTGCGATCTGCAGAAATTTCCTGTGCACTGGATGATTTCACCCGTCTAGGACAGCTTGATCTGGAAATGAACTATTCTGCACCCAGGTAAACAATTCAGGAAAAGCAGATGGCGGATACATACTCCCGACATCTTATTTCCGGTTGCAAAAAAAACGAATTCAAGTGGAAAAAACTGTCCGGCGGATTATAGTACTGAAGATGAAAGTTTCATGAAAGGATACTATGAATCTGCCGGAATTATCTCAGACAATCCGCAAGGTCAGGCTCGCACAGGGAATGACTGTCGATCAGCTTGCACAGAAAAGCGGATTCAGCAAAGGATTCATTTCACAAGTCGAAAATTTCCGCATCACGCCATCACTCAAGGCGCTGATCCGCATCGCGGAGGCGCTCGGCATCCCCATGAGCAAACTGTTCGACGAAAACGGACAGAATGCCGAATACACATTCGGCTCCCTCAACTGCGGCGAGGAAATTCAGAGGAACGACAATACGCAATACGGAATACGCTATCTGGCACTGGCATATCGGCAGATCGGGCGGAAAATGGACCCGTTTGTGCTGGAATACACGCCCGCAACACCGCGCGAATTCATGTTTCACGACACCGAGGAGTTTTTTGTCCTCCTTGAAGGGAAAATCGAATTCTATCTCTATGACGATCAGAACAAGCGCACAATGAAAGCAGGAGACACGCTCTACATGCGCGCCAATATACCACACAGAGTCACGCTCTGCAAAGGCTGCAAATACGCTAAAGCCATGTCGATCTACTCCGATTCCATGGGCGCAGACCTGCCAAGATAAAACTGCTTTACCTGTTTCCTTCTTCAAGTTCCGCTTCGGCGGCACGCAGAATCACGGCAGACAGGGGAGTCCATGAACGCCAGCCGCCTGTCAGTTGTTCCAGATGTCTCATCTCCTGCCGCGCCTCGAATCCGCCGGGAACCGCAATCCCCGCCTTCTGAACTCGAATCAAAACCGGAAGCGACGACGGCAGAAGTGTTTTCAGATATTTCACATCCAGAGGCGCGGGACGGAGCCCCTCTTTCGTAACATTGACGGTCTCACGGCAATGGGCAAAGTTATATTCCGCAATAAAATACCGGAAATCAAAAAACATCACCAGCAGCAAGACAATCAGAACCTGCGCACCGTTTGCCCAGAACAGCCAGCGCAGACTCTTATTGCGCAACACCTTGCAGAAAATAAGGCAGAGCCCGGCGCCGACGATCAGCATCCAGACGGCGGCGGCAATCCGAAGCCCCGTCAGGCTGTAAACGGACACATATTTTTCCAGGCGCAACAGCGAGGAGGCAACCAGAAATACA
>DXVA01000050.1:9251-18687 GCA_019408975.1 Lentisphaeria bacterium
GTCGCGATCAGCGGATAGGCTCCGCGATGCGCATACTCGGCATAAGTCACTCCAGCAGGCAGCGCGGCGCCCGCCCAGAGATATTCCACGTCCAGCAGGTTCTGCACAAGGAACACCAGATTGAAAAGCAGAAGTCCGCGCGTCATAATCCTTGCAAGGAGCAAGGAAGAATCAGGGGAAAGCTCCTTCCAGCCGAGACCCAGCGTGTTGTTGCGGAATTCCGCATAAAAACGTTTCCAGAGCGTCAGACCCGTCACGGCAACAGCCAGCAGAGCCGTTGCCAGCCAGAAGAACACATGCCCTGCCGAGGGAAAATCAAGCGTCCCCACCCAGTGTGCAAAACGCTCAAGCCATTTTCCCAGAACCGGATTCGCCTTTGAAAAAAAGCCGAGGAAAATCAATGCGCCGAGCACCGGAAGGACCCAGAGCAGAATTCTTTTCATGAAACCGGTAAAACTGCTCTTCAATTCTTCCTGTTTCTTCCAGCCGCAGACGATCTGGTAAAAACTTTCCGGAAGGAATGTAATACAGACAGCCGTCAGCTTCAAAAACCACTGTTCCACGGAAGAATCCGCCTTTTCCTCGCGGCAGACGATACGGAAGACCAGAATGGAAAAACACGCGAATACAACAGCGAAAGAATCGGCGTAACAGAATATCCCCGCGCCGCACAAGAAAAACAGGGTCATCCAGAGAATGCGCGCCGTCATGGAAAGACAGTTCAGGCGCCGCGGCCAGCAGACAGCCAAAACCCCCAGATAAAGGGCAGTCAGCGGAATCGAACCGGGATCGGGAGAACGGTATAAAAAGATATCTGCCAGAATCACCGAAACAAGAATCATCCAGGCACGCAAACGATCCGGATACCACAGGTTATACTGATATTCATTCGCCATAAAAAGCCTCCGTCATGAGCATTCCAGTATTTACCATAACCCGGAGAATATGATTTTCAAGTCTTATTCAGCAGCATTGCACCGGAAAAACGCCGTCATGGACTCCAAAGCCATCGGGACATTGTGGACACGCACAAATTCAATTTTCTGCGCAGTCAGGGAGGCAAGAACTCCGGCAGTGGCGTAATCGCGCTCCGCCGGTTTCTTCCCTTCGCAGATATGCGACAGGAAAGATTTGCGCGACGGCGCGTAAAACAGAGGCGCTTCAACTCTCTCTCTCAGCTTTGAAGCACCCCTGACCAGTTCAAAATTCTGTTCCTGCGTCTTGGCAAACCCCAGGCCGGGGTCCAGCAGAATCGAATCGGGATGTATTCCCGCCGCAACCGCTTTTTCAAATGCAGTCCGCAGGTAAGACGCCACGTCCGCGCAGACATCCGTGTAGACCAGATTTTCCGGATTCTGCATTGTCTGCGGCGTCCCGCGCATATGCATCAGGATCACAGCCGCATCGCCGGAAGCAATTACGGAGGGCATTTCCGGATCAAAGGTCATCGCGCTGATGTCATTGATGATCTCCGCCCCCGCCTCCAGCGCCGCCGCAGCAACAGCCGCTTTGCGCGTATCGACACTGACAATCGCATCGGGGCGTCTCTCTTTCAACGCACGGATCACGGGAATGATCCGCTCAATCTCCAGCGACACGGGTGCCTCCGCAGCTCCCGGACGCGTGGACTCCGCGCCGATATCAACGGCACAGGCTCCGGCATCCAGCATCTCCACGGCACCGCGGACGGCTTTTTCCGTATCAGTAAAACGCCCCCCGTCGCTGAAAGAATCCGGCGTCACATTCAGAATACCGAAAATCATCGGTATTTGCGCGGCGCCCCAGTCCAGCACACGGTTATTCTTCAGTCTCAGTTTCGTCCGTTTCATTCGGGGCGTCCGTGTTCGCATCCTCGTTCAAGTCTTCCGGCGGAACTTCCATCTCCTCGAACTCATCGTCCTTTTTGCCGAAAGGAATCTGTTCGACTCCGGCGGCAACCATCACGTTTTCCTCGTCCCCGGCAGTCGGATTTTCATTTGCTTCGACTTCGACGACGATTGTGGCTCCGGTCACTTTGTCGCCCTTGCGGAGATCCATGATGCGCACTCCCATGGAAGCACGTCCGACAATGCGGATTTCATCCACGGGAATACGGGAGACCTGCCCGCGCTCGGTGGTGAGGATCAGTTCATCACCGTGCTTGACACGAAGCGCGGCGATCACGAGTTCGCCCGGACGCAGATTCAGGTTCTTGACTCCCTTTGCACCGCGTCTGGTCAGACGGTAGTGATCAACATAACTGCGTTTCCCCATGCCGCCGCTCGTCACGACCAGCAGCTGCGGGCGCCCGTCGTCGGCAATTTCCTCCTCATCGGAAGCGGCATCCTCACCGCCTGCCGTTTCCGCAGATTCAGTCTCCGGCGTCTCGGAGGTTTCTTCCGCTTCAACCTCCCCGGCAGCTTCATCTGCTTCAGGCGGCAGTTCGCTGACCGCACCCGAAGCGGGCACGACTTCCATACTGACGATCTCATCATCAGCAAGTTTGAAGCGAATACCAGTCACACCGCGTGTGGCGCGCCCCATCGTGCGGACATCGGTTTCCACAAAGCGGCACGCCATGCCTTTCGCGGTGGAAAGAATGATCTCGCTGGCGCCGTCGGCAATCTCAGCCCCGATCAGATCGTCACCCTCTTCGATGACGATCGCACGCAATCCGAGATTTCTCAGGTGCCGGAACTCCTTGAGCGCGGTTTTCTTGATGACACCGCGTTTCGTCGCCATGACAATGGAAAGATTTTCCTGTTCAAACATATCCTTTCGGAGCGTCAGCATCGCCCGGATCTGTTCGCCGGGCTCGATCTTGATCAGGTTGACGATCGCCTTGCCCTTGCCGGTTCTCGCACCTTCGGGAATGTCATAAACATTCAGCCAGTACATGAACCCGCGGTCAGTGAAGAAAAAGATCAAGTCGTGGCTGTCCGCATTGAACAGATGCTCGACGTGATCCTCGTCCTTCGTTTCCATGCCGATGATGCCGACGCCGCCGCGGTGCTGCGTGCGGTAGGTGTCCGCAGGAACACGTTTGATGTAGCCTGTATTGGAAACGGTGATGACGCAGGAGTGGCGCGGAATCAGATCAGCATAATTGATGTCGCCTTCGTCATAGGTAATCTCTGTGCGGCGCGGGTCGGCATATCTGTTTCTGACGTCAACAAGTTCGTCCCTGATGACGCCGAGGCGCAGCTCACGGCTTGCGAGAAGGCTGCGGAGATATTCAATCAGTTTCATCAGCTCGTCATACTCTTTCTGGAGATCCTCGATCGCCAGTCCGGTCAGCTGGTGAAGTCTCATATCGAGAATCGCCGCAACCTGAATCTTGGAAAGCCCGAAACGCGCCATCAGGGCGGCGCCGGCTTCTTCGCGTGTGCGGGACTCGCGGATGATTTTCACGACTTCGTCAATGTTCTGTACCGCGATCAGCAGGCCGCTGACGATATGAGCGCGCGCTTCCGCCTTGTTCAGCTCGAATTGAGTCCGGCGGGTCACGACTTCCAGGCGGTGATCGACAAACGCCTGAAGAATCTGTGCAAGGTTCATCGTGCGCGGGCGGTTGTGATCGACGACCAGCAGCTGGCAGCCAAGTATGCTTTCCATCTGCGTATGCGCATAAAGCTGATTGAGGACGACGGACGCCATGGCGCCGCGCTTGATTTCAATCACAATCCGGATGCCGGTGCGCAGGCTTGTTTCATCGCGCAGATCGGAAATTCCGGTGATCTTCTTGTCCTTGACCAGCTCCGCAATCTTCTTGACCATCATTTCTTTGTTGACGGCATATGGAATCTCTTTGACAATGATGATCTCCTTGCCGTTCTGTTCGATGATCTCCGCCTTGGCGCGAACCTTGATTACTCCGTGCCCGGTTTCATACAGGCTGCGGATCGGGTCAAAACCGCAGATGATCGCACCGGTCGGGAAATCGGGGCCCGGCAGGAATTTCATCAGGTCGCGCACAGATGCGGACGGATTTTCCAAAAGATGAATGGTGGCGTCGATCACCTCGCCGAGGTTGTGCGGAGGGATATTCGTCGCCATGCCGACGCCGATGCCCATGCTGCCGTTTACAAGAAGGTTCGGGAACTTCGCCGGCAGGACTTCCGGCTCGGTCGTGTTTTCATCGAACGTCGGAATCATGTTGACGGTCTCTTTGTCAATATCGCTCAACAGCTCTTCCGTGAAACGCTCCATACGGCACTCCGTGTAACGGTAAGCCGCAGGCGGGTCGCCGTCGATGCTTCCGAAGTTGCCCTGACCGTCGATCAGCGGCATGCGCATGGAAAAATCCTGCGCCATGCGGACCAGCGTATCGTAAACCGAAGCGTCGCCGTGGGGATGGTATTTACCGATCACTTCGCCGACCACACGCGCACTCTTCATATGGGGACGTGATTTCACAAGCCCGAGCTGACGCATCGCATACAGGATTCTGCGGTTGCACGGTTTGAGACCATCGCGCACATCGGGAATGGCCCGTCCTACATTCACGCTCAAAGAATACTGCAGATACGCAGTATGCATGATGTCTTCGATATTAACGGGAAAATCCCGTTTTTCGATTACGTTGTCACTCATCTTTCGTTCCCTTAACTATATTAAACTACTGTTTTATTTCAGAATATGAACATGCCGGCAGAAACTTTCCGGAGGAAGCAATAATATACACCGGATATGCGTCAACTCAAGGGCGCGCACGCGTACGCGTGAGGAAAATCACGGAAAAGTTTGCCGGATGCATCAGTGCGGACCGAACGAGGCGCCCATATTGAAGTGGAAGCGCAGAGAATTTGATACGCCGTCCTGCTTGTTGATGATCGGGAACGCAAGGTCCAGACGAATCGGGGCATTGACATTCGGGAGCTTGATGCGGAGCCCGTAGCCGATACCCATGTTGACTGTCCGGAACTGGAAACGCTCGGGGCCGGCATCGCCGATATCCACGAAGAATGCGCCGCGCACAATACTGTAAATCGGATGGGAAAGCTCGGCTGTCAGCATATACATGGTCTGACCGCCGTAGTTGTCGTTGTTGCTGTCCTCCGGGCCGATGCCACGATAAGGGAAGCCGCGGACGGAATCGCCGCCGCCCATGAAGTAGCGTTCAAACAGAGGAACCATTCCGCCTTCGCCGATATTGGAAATGAACCCGACTTTACCGCCGGCGCTGAATACGAACCAGTCGTTGAAGAAAGAATAATGGTAGGTTCCCTTGGCTTCCAGTCGGGCATAATCGTTGGTTGCGCCGAATGCCTGCGAAGTGACGGACGCATAACCGCCGATGCTGTAACCGCGCGTCGGGTCGGTAGCGCTGTTGCGCGTGTCGCGTTCAATAGACAGATGCAGGCGCCCGACAAGCTCATTCCCTTTCCATTTCTGGAACTCCTCGGAAAGCTTGTGCGCCATTTCATGAATTCGAACCTGCTCAAATGTATAACCGATGGAGGCGGTTGTGAAATCATCGAATATACGTTTGGTCAGAGAGGTGGAGAAACCGATCCGGCGTTCGGACCAGTCATCGTAATCAATGTTGCGGACATAACCCGAAACATCCCATCTCAGCGGAATGCCGAAAAGCCACGGTTCCGTGAAATCAAGCTCAAAGTTATAGCGTTCAAGGCCCATCACCGCAAGAAGCCGCATCCGCTGCCCCCCGCCGGTAAAGTAGTTCCACGGGTCCAGAATATCCATGTTGCTGTGCGTGATCTCAAGCATACCGGAAAGACTGTCCGTATCCGACCATGCCCCGCCGATCTTCGCATCGATGAAGCGTTTTTCCTTGACTGCGATGTCGATGTCCTTCGTGTCAAGCGCCCCCGCTTCAGAGGTTTTGGCGACGGCGTCCACTTTTTCAAAATAGCCCATGCCCATCAAGCGGCTTTTAGCGACTTTGACCATATTCTTATCCACGGGGTCTCCCGGAATCATCGGAAGCTCGCGGCGGATCACATGATCCTTCGTATATTTATTGCCGGAAATCAGAATATCATGAATCTTGTAGAGCGGTCCCTCGTTGAGTTTGTAGGCGAGATCGACCGTATGAGTCTTATAATTCGGAATGCGAATCGGGCGGACCAGAAAATCGGCATAACCGAGACGGCTGTATTTGCTGTCCAGCGCCTCCGCACCGTCATTTTCAAGAGTATTGGAAAAGGTCATGCCCGGTTTCAGGGGAATCAACGCAATGAGCTCCTCCGGTTTGAAACGCTGCGCTCCATCGACATAAACTTTGCCGACTTTGTAAGGCTCGCCCTCCTCCACAGTGAAAGTCACATTGACAATCTCGGGGTCTTTCGGGTCCTCCGTCACCTTGACGTCTTTCACCTTGAAGTCAAGGTACCCTTTCTGCCAGTAAAGTTCGCGCAGGCGGACCGGATCGCGCCCGAGCTCCTCGCGGTCCAGCAGCCCGTAATCCAGAATCCAGCTGAACCACGGATGACTCAGGAACGAATGGCGTGTCGCAATCGCGTCACGAAGCTCATCCGCGGGATAAGCCGTCACGCCGATGAAATCCACCTTGCCGACGCGCAGACGCAGATTTTCCTTGATATTGAATACAATCCGGATATGGTTTTCATCAATCTTTTCGATTTTCGGAATGATGATCGCGTCATTCAACCCCTTGGAAAGATAAAACTTGCGCAAAGCGTCCGCGCTGTTCCGGAGCGCCATGTCGTTCAGGGGAACCCCTTCGACAACGGTCACTTCCTCGCGCAGTTTTTTCGTATCGTATTTTTTGTTGCCCATGAATGCGACTTCGCGCACAACAGGCTTCGGAGTGATCTTGAAAATAATCTCGATCTTGCCGTCCGGAGTCTTTCTCGTCTCGGACGCGACATCCGAAAACATCCCCATGGCGTGCAGGCGCTTGATATCATCATTGACAGTACGTTCATTGTACATGCCGCCCTTGCGGCTCTGCACATTATAGCGGAGCACATCTTCCCCGAACTTGTAATCAGACCCCTGATCAAAGGAAACAGAAGCAATTTCCTGCGCCTGAACCGTATAATACGTATAGGGCGCGCCCAGGATCATGCCTGCCGCTAAAAATACTGTCGTTCTATTCATTCAAATCCATTTCCCATATAAATCAAATTAAACATGCAGGCAACTATAACCCGCATTCCGCCAAATTGCAAATATTATTTAGGCGAATTTGCAGCAGGAACGTCAGAATCTCCGTAACGGTGCTCCATGCTCCGGAACTCCATGAGCGCCGGGAAGAATTTCAATTTCACGATACCCGTTTTGCCGTTACGGTTCTTTTCCACAATCAACTCCGCATCCACGCCTACCTTGTTCGCTTCGGGATTCGACTCCTTCGCATCGTCACGGTTACGGTGCAGAAACACGACGACATCGGCATCCTGCTCAATCGCTCCCGACTCACGCAGATGGCTCAGCTTCGGGCGCGCATTCGCGGGCCCCGCCCCCTTCTCCACCTCGCGGTTCAACTGGGCGAGCACAAGAACCGGAAGTCCCAGATCTTTCGCCAGCTTCTTTAAGCCGCCGGAAATCGCCGCGACCTCCACCTGGCGGCTGTCCTTGCCCGCGGCATCGCCGGACTTCATCAACTGAAGATAGTCGATCACGATCAGGTCAAGTTTATGCTGGTCATGGAGCTTTCTCGCCTTGGCGCGCAGTTCAAACACGGAAATGCCGGCGGTCGGGTCGATAAACAAACGCGCATTCTTCAGCGACGTCGCCGCCGCACTCAGCCGTGATGAATCGCCGGGTTTCAGGTTACGGTCCATAATCGACGAAATGGAGACGTGCGATTCAGTGCACAGAAGTCGCTGGGCAACCTGTTCAGCACTCATTTCCAAGCTGAAAAACGCCACGGTCTTGCGTTTTCCCCCGATATCCTTCATCATGATATTGCGCACGATATTCAAGGCGATGGCGGTCTTGCCGATGGACGGACGCGCCGCCAGAACAAACATTTCCCCCGGCTTCAATCCTCCGCCGATCAATGCATCCAGATCCGGATACTCGGTCGGAATGCCGGGTTCGATTTCGCGGTTGTAGACCCGCATAAAATACTCAAAAGTCTCCTGCATCAGCCCGCGGAGATCACGGACCTCCGGCTGAACGAAGCGGTTGCGGACTTTAAAAATTTCAGATTCAATCGTATCAAGAAGACTCTTGACATCTTCCGTGGTGTTGCGACACATGTCAACCGCAGCCGAACAGGTGCGGATCATTTCGCGAAGCATTGCGTAATCGCGCAGAGTGTGGCACCACGATTCCACGTTGGCGGTGCTGACAATGGAGCTCTGGATCTCAAGCAGGTATTCCTGCCCGCCTATCACTTCAAGTTTCGAGTTGCGCTCCAGATAATCGGAAACGGAAAGCACATCGATTCCCACGCCCTTTTCACTGAGGTCGAGAATCGCTTCATAAACGGCTGCATGTTTCGGATCGTAAAAGATCATGGCAGCCTGACCGTGGAACGCACTTTTTTTCAGACCGTCCACGTCTTTGGATTTCTTCTTCTGCCCCGCAGCTTCCTCGGCGGAAATGCCTCCGAGAATCGTAAGGACAGTGGAAATACAGGTCGGTTCGATGAGAAGAGCGGCGACAACGGCACGCTCTGTGTTCAAATCCGCAAATGCGGAAGATGCAGAGGGGGTGCCGTTGCGACTGTCCCGCCTCTGCATTCTGGCTTCGGAGCCCCGCGCTTCCGGAGATTCTCCGGCGGCGGGCCCCTGGCTGTAATCTTCCTCGGCCATCATTAAGCTCTGACGATAACGATTTTACCGTTGGCGATGATGTCCTGGTGAAGCTTGATGTTGATGGTGTATTCACCGAGTGAACGGATATGCTTGTCCATTCTGATGCGCTGATGCTCCACCTTCACACCGTTGGCTGCATAGATTTCCGCGACCATTCTCTCGGTGACGGAACCGAACAGATGGTTGTCATCGGAAGCCTGCATCGGGATCTGAATGACCATCGCGGCGATTTTATCAGCGAGAGCCTGAGCGGCTTCGAGTTCAGCCTTGCGCTTGGCTTCGATTTTTTCTTTCTGTGCTTCGATCTGTTTGAGAGCGACAGCGGAAGCAGGTGCGGCAAGTCCTTTCGGAATCAGGTAATTTCTTCCATATCCGGGCGCGACATGCACGGACTCGCCGGCAAGGCCGAGGTCCTCAACATCCTGCAGAAGGATCAAATTCATAGATGCCATTGTTGTATGCCTTTCTTAAAAAGTTTCTTCAGAGAACGATGCTGATGATTCTGGCGCGCTTGACGGCGACGCTGAGCATCTTCTGGTGTCTCAGGCAGGTGCCTGTGATGCGGCGCGGAAGAATACGCCCCTTTTCTGTCTGGAACTTCTTCAGCAGATCAGCATCCTTGAAATCAATGAAGTTGATCTTGTTTTCGCAAAGTCTGCAAATTTTCGGCTTTGCCATGCGTCTTTTCATGCGACGCTTCTTAT
>DXVA01000500.1 GCA_019408975.1 Lentisphaeria bacterium
TATTCGTTCAGCGCCTCCTCGCTGTAAAGATGCACACAGACGCCGTCGCGGAGCCGTCCGCAGCGTCCGCGGCGCTGTCTTGCGCTTGCCTGCGATACGGGCTCCACGCGAAGCTCCTGAATCCGTGTGCGCGGGTTGTAGCGGCTCAGGCGGACGAGTCCGGAATCCACCACGAAACGGATGCCGGGAATTGTCAGCGAGGTTTCCGCGACGTTGGTTGCGAGGATGATTCTCCGCATGGAGCCGGGCGAGAACACCTTCTGCTGGTCACTGCTGCTGAGCCGTCCGAAAAGCGGCAGGATTTCCGTATGTTTATAGGAGCGTCCCGACAACATTTCGGCGCAATCGCGGATTTCCCGTTCGCCTGGAAGAAAAACCAGAATGTCCCCGCGTGCATCCAGTTCCGTCAGGAACTCCACGCCGCGCGCCACGCTTTCCGGCAGTTCTTCCTCCTCCCCGGGCTCAAGAAAACAGTCTTCGACGGGGAACATGCGCCCCTCGACCTCGATTACCGGAGCATTGGAAAAGAACCCGGAAATGCGTTCCGCATCCAGCGTGGCGGAGGAGATGACAACCCGCAGGTCTTTCCGGCGGGCAAGCAGAAGTTTCATGTATCCGAGCAGGAAGTCGATATTCAGCGAACGTTCATGGACTTCGTCGAGGATGATGCAGTCATATTGGAGCAGGTCGGGATCGTCGCGTGTTTCTGCAAGCAGAATGCCGTCCGTCATGAACTTGATGACCGTCTTACGGTCGGTATAGTCATCGAAACGGACTTTGTAGCCGACTTCTCCCCCGCACTGGCAGCCGGTTTCACTTGCCACGCGCCGCGCCAGCGCGGACGCCGCGATCCGGCGCGGCTGGGTACATCCGATGCGCCCGGTGCGCCCGAACCCGTTTTTGAGCGCGATCTTCGGAAGCTGCGTCGTTTTGCCCGACCCTGTGGAACCGCATACAATCACCGCCTGATGCTGTTTCAATGCCTCGGAAATTTCCTCTGTTTTTGCGGAGATCGGCAGTTCTTCCGGGAATTCACAGGCCAGGGAGTCCGCAAAACGGTGCAGGGAGTGCGCGGAGAGATTTTGCAGATAGTTCAGAAACGAACTCAATGCTGCGGTGTCTTTCGAGTGCGCAAATGCACGCATCCGCCGTCCGAGCTTCGCCTGATCGCGGATGAGAAGCGATGGAAAAATCTCCTTTATTTTACGGAAAATCGTTTCCGGTGTGTCTGAATCTGTTTTCATAGCCTGTTAATATAGCACGGGAAAAGCGGGAAGAAAAGCCCGCCGGCTGTTTTTTCCATGACAACGGCAGGTTGCGGATTGTTATTCCGTATTGACGAATTCCTGCATTTTCAGTTTGCGGTAGGCGCCGGGCGACATTGCGTAGCAGCGGAAAAAACGGCGGCGGAAGTAAGCCGGGTCATTGAATCCGACTTCATCGGCGATTTGCATGACGTTCAGTGAACTGGTCCGGAGCAGTTCCGCCGCATGGCGAATCCGAATCCGGTTCAGGGCGTCCGTAATGGATTCATTGAAATAATTCCGGTAGAGTCTTCCGAGATAATCCGGATTGCATTGGAGTTCTTCTGCAAGGAGCGAAGTCGAAAGAGGTTCGCGGAACCGCAGGAACAGTGTTTTCCTGAGATGCTGCATCAAAGGGGGGAGTTCTTTCGCCATGCTGCTTTCCCCTGTTTTCCGGCAGGCTTCATGGAGAATGAGCTGTATCAGCATGTTCAGTCCCTCCTCGTCTTCGGGAGAATCTTCCTGAAGGGACAGGAAAAGCTGGAAGTATTCACTCAGTCTTGCCGGATTCATTGCCTTGAAACACCGGGGCAGTTTTCTCAGGCTTTGCTCACTCTTTTTGTCTGCCGGGAGAAAGTGAATCCAGAAAAAGGAGAGGTCCGGCGTATATCCTCCTCTCCCGCCGTGGCGGATTCCGGGCGGAAGAAGCAGGCAGTGTTCCGCCGAGATATCGAAATTTTCCTCGCCGACAAACATTTCCAGTCTGCTTTTCAATACAAAGATCAGCTCCCAGTTCCTGATGATGCGCGAAATATGCCCACCGCGCCCGCGGGAAATGAGACGTCCCGCGTTATTCGCTTTCAACTGAATCCGCATTGAAGCAACATCCTTTTATGTCGGTTTTATCTCTTATTGGTACTATATGCCGATATTCCGGCAAGTCAATCCTTTTCAGGAGAGAATAAAAGAATAAAAAAGAACCTCTGAAATCATGAAAAGTCGGAATAAACACTATTTTCTACTAATCCGTCAACTTGCGGATTCCGGATATTTCGCTATAATATAAATAACAAAATAAATTATGG
>DXVA01000501.1:0-951 GCA_019408975.1 Lentisphaeria bacterium
CCTTCTCGCGCGTCGGAAGCAACGAAGAAATCAAAGTCGATGTGCGTCTGCTGACGGCAACCAGCCGCGATCTGGAAAAACTGATGGAGGAAGGCAAATTCCGCGAAGACCTCTACTACCGCCTGAACGTCTTCCCGATTCATCTGCCGAGCCTGCACAAACGCCCAAGCGACATCATCCTCCTTGCAGACCACTTTCTTGAAAAATACAACCGACTTCACGGGAAAAACATCGCGCGCATCTCGACCCCGGCAATCAACATGCTGATGTCCTACCATTGGCCCGGCAACGTCCGCGAACTGGAAAACTGCATCGAACGCGCGGTCCTGACCGCCGGCGACACCGTGATTCACGGCTATGATCTCCCCCCTTCCCTTCAGACGGGCGAAGCATCCGGCACCGCGGTGATCCACCCGAACACCAAAGCGGATTTTCAGACGCTGGTCAACTCATTTGAACGCGAACTGATCGTCGAAGCCCTGAAAGCCAACAGCGGCAATGCGGCTGCTGCCGCCCGCCAGCTCGGTTTGTCAGAACGGATCATTCACTATAAGATCAAAAATCTCGGCATCACCCCCGAGTGGTACCGCCAGCGAAAAACCCAGAAGTAACCGCAGGCCGGGCATTTCGCGGAATGACGTTCCGCTGCACCGGACGCCCTGCGGAAAGAATTTCAGGCAAGGCGTTCGATGCGCTTGATGCCGTTGCGGGCAAGTGTCAGGCGGAAACTGGCATAGGATTCTTTGCCGCCGTTCATCCGGCATTGAATGATCAAATGGATTTTATAAGTCCGTTTCGCCTGCACCTTCACAATGCCGGAAACATCGTCCGGCATGAAGATTTCCTTGACGGGGTTATCCATCTTCGCGAGGAAGTGCCGGACATTGAAACGCACGATATCCACCAGCCCGTCCACATTGAAATCAGAATAAATCTCTTTGCAATACCGGG
>DXVA01000501.1:961-2308 GCA_019408975.1 Lentisphaeria bacterium
CCTCCTTGGAGTGGATGATGTCTTCCCCGACGACGCCGTTTTCCAGTTCGGAAATATAATCCTTGTTCCGAAGCAGGGCAATATCGGGCGGCAGTTTGGATTCGCTGACAAAGGAGAAGCTCTCGCGACAGATTCCGACCTCTTTCCCCAATGTGCTCCGGATCGTCGTCTTATAATCGAAAATATGGGATTTGACCATGGAATAAAGATAGGAACGCCCCAGTTCCTTGATCCGGTCCTTTCCCATATAGGCAAGAATCACGATCGCACAGAATGTCAGCGAAAATTCCTGAAAGATCAGGTTCTGCGACAGAAATGTGACGACGGTGGCAAACGCCATCGCGATTCCGGCGGCGATTCCGAACACCAGATTCGTCATGAACACCCCGTCGCGCCGCGTATCGCTTTTGAGGAACAGAACGCTCGCCATTACTTTTTTCAGGATGTTCTCACGGTAAATCAACTCCTCATTGTCGCTGTTTTTCGAGGGCACTGTCGGATAACCGCATTTACGTCGATAATCGACTTCATGGCGGAGGGCGGCGGCAATTTCCCGGAGCAAAGGCTCCAGCCAGTCATAACGCTCGGGACAGCGTTCCAGCGCCAGATACAATCGGTAGCGGTATTTATTGACCGTGATGCTGAGAAACTCGTCAACCAGCTTGAAAAGATTCAGCCGCTTCTTGTCAATGTCGGGAAAACGCACGATATGCATCAAATCCCGATAGGCCTCAAGAAGCCTGTCCGAGTGTTTCAGGTAGTTCCTGATATCGACAGGCGCGGAAGCGGAAGTCAGTTCCCGTTCCAGATCGTCCTCCTCGTCGCGCAGGGCGCTTTTCATGATCGAACAGAACATCTTCAGGCGATCCTCATACGTCTGGATCACATCCGGATTGTCCGGCGTCTCCGCAAGGCGCCGCATCGCGTCCTCCAGTTTGTTCATCGGGGAATCGGCAGAAGCGGACATAAACGCAAGACGAACCACCGGAGTCCGCAGACGGATGTATTTGTGAAGATCGCCGTAAAAATCATCCGCGGAATAAGTTCTTTTATTGATATAAAGATTGTTCGGCAGAAAGACATAGGTATCGACCTGATACTCGTTCGTATCGCGCCTGCGGTCCAGAGGATAGGTGAACTTCGCCTCAAACTGGTATTTATCGTGTATTTTTACGGTTTCATAGACTTCCTGCATTTCAGACTCCCGTTTTTTCACGGTAATGAATGTATATGAGAATCCGGAATTATCAAGTGAAAATTGAATTTTAATGAACCTGAAACGAAAAGACTCCCAAACGCAGAGACAGGCGACATCGGCGGTTTCCGTCTGCGGCAGCTGCCTTTTCC
>DXVA01000502.1 GCA_019408975.1 Lentisphaeria bacterium
CAGGAAATGTTCCAGAGGAACACCGAAGAATATCTTGCGGAATTCTACAAACGCAGGATCGCGCGCGGAATCTGGTCCAACGCAATCCGCAAACCTTCAAAAGAAATCCCGCTGGATTATATGCAGCCGGGACCGGAAAACCTGCGCCGCGTCCGTTACCTTCCCGCACCGATCAGCGAAGACATCGCCGGGCTCTACATTTATGACGAAAAAATCGCAATTATTTCCGCCGTAAAGGAAAATTACGCGATCATCATAGAAAGCCACGATCTCTTTGTTCTCATCAAGACCATCTGGCAGTGTCTCTGGAATGTGGCAGTCGAACCTGAAAACATGAAATGAGCTGTCCCGATGCAAAGCATCGCGGCATCAAACCAGCTTTTTGAACGAACTTCATTCGTCCGGGTTCAATTTGAACGCCCTGCGCATCTTTTCCGCGATCTCGTCGCGCACCGTATCGGACTCATATTTCAGCTGACGCCAGTTCCAATGGAAAGAGTCGTCCGTACTCCGCGGAACCACATGCAGATGAGCGTGCATGACGACCTGTCCGGCGCAGGTGCCGTCCGCAAGATGCAGATTGAATGCATCCGCATCCAATGCGCGCTTGATTGCAATGCCGATTCTGGCACCGACATGGAACATGCGCCCGCAGGTCGCCTCCGGAATCGTGGCGGTACTGGTGTGATGCTCCTTCGGAATGACGAGCGTATGCCCGAAGTTGATCGGCGCGATATCCATGAAGGCATAAACAAGATCGTCCTCATAGATTTTGACGGAGGGAATTTCGCCGCGGATGATTTTACAGAAAATACAGTCTTTCATATTCTATCCTTTGTTGCCGGTTATTTTCAATCACGGTTCATACTGCTTGCCCGGAGCAGATAATAAAGCAGCGTCAGCAGAGAACTGATGACCGCCGCAACGTAAGTCATGAAAGCGGCGTTCAGGACCTTGCCCGCGCCGTCGCGTTCCTGTTCGGAAACAATCCCGCTGGAAACCATCAGCCTTTTCGCCCTTGCGCTCGCATCCCATTCGACGGGAAGCGTGACGATCGAGAACAGTACGACCACGCTGAACAGGATTGCGCCGAGCATCACAAGGTGCCCCGCCTGCAGAATGAAACCGAGAATAATCGCACCGTAAGAAAGATACGAACCGATATTCGCCATCGGGACAAGCTGGCTGCGGATGTGCATCGGGAAATACCCTGCGGCATGCTGGAGCGCGTGTCCCGCCTCATGGCAGGCAACCCCGATTGCCGAAAGCGAATCCTCGTCATAAACTTTCGGCGACAGGCGGAGCGTCTTTGCCAGCGGATCATAGTGATCGGAAAGAAATCCGTCGACACGTTCGATTCTGACATCATTGATTCCCGCGCGTGAAAGCATGCGCGCCGCCGCTTCGGCTCCCGTCATACCGGAAGATGCACGTTTACGGGAATACTCCATGAACATGGTATGGGTGTACATGGAGGCCAACCCCGCAATGATGAGCCCGGGAATGGCAAAAACAAGATACATGGGATCAATATGAAACATGGCTGTCAACTCCTTGATGATACAGTTTTCATTTTCCTTCAGACACCGTTCTTCCGATCTTGTTCCTTTTCCGGAAATGCATCTTCACCTTTTGCATACCGCCGGAAACCAAGCGGAAAATTCCTCCTGCCTGCCGGGAAGATCATACCCCCCGCAATACTCCTGTGTAATGTACAATGCACCCCGTTTTTTGTCAACTGCTTTCCGCTTTTATTTTCCGGTTATGCGTAATTCAAAACCGGAAGTTCCGACAACCCGCCGGGAGCGCAATAACCGTCAAGACGGTTTGCGGAACTGTTCCATACCCTGACGGCAATGCGATGCCTGCCGCTCAAATCTCCCAGCGGCATACGGTAAGGCGGCCATATCAGGCGCCCAGCAGATTTCCCGTCCAGCAGAATCTCACAGATTCCCGACATCTTCAATTCAAGTTCGGCGGCAGGAAACTCTCCCTCCACCGCGAACTCATAGAAAACAGAACCGGAATAGAACGGCAGCCCCTGCTCCGCCCATTCTCCGATCCGCAGGGGCTGCGGAGGATATAAGGCGGCGCTCATGGATTCCGGAGCCATGACAGTAAGCTGATAATACTCATGAAGTTTCTTCCTGGGGCCGCCGGTTCCGCCGAGACGCACCTGAAAATCTCCGGCAATCAGGACCGGAAGCCTGAAAAGAGGCTCTGAATCAAAAGTCAAAGTATGCCGCCCAGCATCACCCGGAGCAGGGAAACTTTGATAGGCGTCATCAAAAACACAGCATTTC
>DXVA01000503.1:0-1092 GCA_019408975.1 Lentisphaeria bacterium
ATAAGCTGGTCGCCGCAGGCGAAATCCCCGATACCCCGCGTGCTCTGCACCGGGGGTGTTCATTCTTTTTTGGAAAAGTCCGAGAGCCCCGGGCATTTTCTGAGGTCATGCGTTTTCGGCGGCTCTCGAAGCTTCGCTTCCCGTCCTTGAGCGGATGGAATCGCCGCTTATTGATTCACTTGCGTTCCCGTAGTCCTGCCGGATGCGTCGCGATAGATGATTCTGTTGCCGGTTCTGGTCGCGGAACCTGTCACTTTACCGGACGCATCGCGATAGGTGGTGACATTTCCGTTGGTGGTTGCGGAGCCTGTCACCCTGCCTGCCGCGTCACGGTAAGTCGTGCGGTTTCCCGCAGTTGTGGAGGAACCGACGGAAGCTCCGCGGCTATTGCGGTATGTTGTGCGCCCCCCGTTGGCGGTTGCGGTGCCGACAGTCTCCCCGTGCGCATTACGGTAGCGGGTGACATTGTCTATTGTGGCAGCCCTGCCTTGGGTGACTCCGCGACTGTCGCGGAAAGTCGAGTTTACCGGTTCCGCGCCGAACAGCGCAAAGGTTCCGGCAAGGAGAATCAAGATGACGATCACCAGAAATACGGACGCCAGGCAGCCGGAGGAACTCCGGTTATGTCTGCCGGGTTCCCATCGTGCGCCGCAGTTGGCGCAGACCATTTCCACGTCTCCGCCTCCGAGAAGGCCGAGCAGGAGCCCGATCCAGCCGAACAGGATCAGCCCCAGGCAACCGCATCCCATGTCATAATCCTTGCGGACCGGCGCGATTTGAGTCGATCCGCACTGCGGACAGCGAACTTGCGTTTCTTCCATAACTGTTTCTCCTTCCCCCCTTTGAGAGATCAGACTGTGAATTCTGTGATTTTTGCACCCAGATTCCGGAAATCATCAATGAAACCGGGATAGGTCACGTCGGCGCATTCCGCGTCTTTTATGACGGATTCGCCTTCCGCCGCCATCGCCGCGATCGTAAGCGCCATCGCAATGCGGTGATCCTTGTGGCTGTCGAGTTCGCCGGAGCCTTTCAGCTTTGTGCCGGTAATCGCCATGCCGTCATGAAACTCCTCCACCTGCGCCCCCATTT
>DXVA01000503.1:1102-2295 GCA_019408975.1 Lentisphaeria bacterium
TCCTTGAGCCGCGCCTGCGGAACGTTCCTGAGGTAGCTGGTTCCTTCTGCGCAGGCTCCGGCGACAGCCAGGATCGGAAGCGCATCGGGCGTTGCATTGAGGTCGATATCGAACGCTTTCAGCTTTTTCGGGCCTCTGATTGCAGTAATATTGTCTTTCGTTTCGATCCTGACGCCCATATCGCGCATATAGTCGAAAATCATTTTATCGCCTTGAGCATCGGTGAAGTCGAGATTCGGTATCTGGACATCGCCGCCGGTGAGTGCCGCCGCGACAAGCGGGAATGACGCCGTCGAGAAGTCAACGGGAATCTTCACGGAAAAGGGGCTGTACTGCTGAGAGCCGGAAATTTTGATTGTGGAAAGGTCTTTTTCCGCCTCATAACGGATTCCCTGGCGGTCCAGCCATTCCAGCGTGATCATGACATAGGGCTGTTCGTTCAACCCCTCCACATGAATGACCGTGTCATTTTCCAGAAGCGGCGCCGCAAAAAGCAGAGAGGAGAGAAACTGCGACGTCTTGCCTTCGATCGTGACTTCCGCGCCGTTGATCGGGCCCGTGACGGATAACGGGCATTTCCCGTTGGCGGATTCCACTTTCGCGCCCATTGCCTGAAGCGCCGCAAGCAGAGATGCCATGGGGCGCGTGCGGAGCGATTCATCGCCGTCGAAGGAGATCGGGAAATCTGCCCTCGCCGCGATGGAGGTGAACAGGCGCAGTCCCGTCCCGGAATTTCCCATGTCGATGGTGCCTGCTGGCTGGAGAAGTTTTCCGCCTGTCCCGGAAATACGCCAGATCGTATCGTCGCCGCGCTTGATCCACGCACCGAGGGTCGAGGCTGCCTGAAGACAGGAAACGGTGTCCTCGGAAACCAGAGGCGCTTTGATTGTCGAAGTTCCTTTGGCAAGGGATGCCAGCACGATTGCGCGGATGGTATGGGATTTGGAGCCGGGGATTTCAACCTGTCCCGATATTTTCGATCTGCTTACAGCAATTTCCATAGTTCGAAGCCTTTCAAGTTATAAAAATCATCATGCGGCAATATACGTCATAAATGCGCGAATGTCAATCCGTTTTCGGCGGTTTGTCGCCGGGAGGTAGGACAATGTGGAAAATCTGGACTGTAAAGAATTTCAGGCGTTCCTTTCTGAAAAGTTTTCCCGGAGTCCCCCGGCAGACCTGAAATACACGGG
>DXVA01000504.1 GCA_019408975.1 Lentisphaeria bacterium
GGATCACGCGGCGCACATCCGGACGGTCGATTCCCATGCCGAACGCATTGGTGGCAACCAGAATCGGACAGGGTTCGTTCATGAAACGGTCCTGCGCGTCCGTTCGTTCCGAGTCGGACATTCCCGCATGATAGGCAATGCATTTGAATTCGTCCTGAAGCTGCTCGACAGCTTTCCGCGTAGATGTGTAGATGATGGTCGGAACCCGTTTCTTCGCCAGTTGCCTGCGAATGAAAGCGTTTTTCTGTTCCGCGCCTCCGGTATGCACCACGGAAAAAGCAAGGTTCGGACGCTTGAACCCGGCGACATGCAGGGTCATTTCCGGGCGCCGGAGCTGTTTGATGATATCCTCCCGCACGTGCTGGGTCGCAGTCGCCGTGAAAGCACAGACCTGCGGAATGTTGAATGCCTCGATCATCTCCCCCAGACGCAGATACGACGGACGGAAGTCATGCCCCCACTGGCTGATGCAGTGCGCCTCATCCACTACGAGCGCCTCCGGCGGATTCGAGTGCAGGAAATTCCGGAAGGAATTCGTCTGGAAACGCTCCGGAGCGACATACAGGAGTTTCACCTTTCCGCTCGCGGCATCTCCAAGAGTCGCAAACTGTTCCGCGGATGAAACACTCGTATTGACAAACGCCGCCGGAATTCCCCGTCCGCGCAGGGAATCCACCTGATCCTTCATCAGGGAAATCAGCGGCGAAACCACGATGCTGTATCCGGGGCGCATCAGGAGCGGCAGCTGGTAGCAGAGAGATTTCCCCGCGCCGGTCGGCATGATGACGCACACATCCTCTCCATTCAGGACGTCATTGACGACAGCCTCCTGATGGTCGAGGAAAGAATCAAACCCGAAATATCGTTTCAGTATGCTGTAAAGCTCATTATCCATATCAAAATAATATACCCCCGCATATGCGCAGATACAAAACCGGAAACGCTGTTCTCCTGTTCTGCTACAAGGGCTGCTGCTGGCTCAGGCAGTGCAGCGCGCCGCCCTCCAGAATGATATCATGGCAGTCGATCGGAATTACGGAACGTCCGGGATAAGCCTGCCCGATGATCTCCATTGCTTCAGTATCGGCGGAATCCTGGCGATAGGTCGGCACGAGAACCGCATGATTGATCAGCAGGAAATTCGCATAGGTCGCAGGCAGAATCTCCTCACGCCATCCTTCGGGAGTGATCGGCTTCGGTGAATTCAGGGGAATCACCTCCAGAAGCGTCCCGCTGTCCGAGGTCCGCATTCTGCGGAGCGCATGGATATTTTCTTTCAGGACATCGTGATTCGGACTGTCGGACGGCGCGGCTGGAGCAAGCACGGCGTCCTCGCGGATAAAACGGGCAATCGTATCAATATGCCCGTCGGTATCATCGCCGGAAAGTCCACGGTCCAGCCACAGCACCTGCTCAGCTCCGAGGGATTCGCAGAGGATCTTCTCCGCTTCGGACTCGGTAATTCCGGGATTCCGGTTCTCATTCAGGATAACGGACCGCGTCGTAAGAAGATCCCCTGCCCCGTTAACCTCAAGCGCACCGCCCTCGCAGACAAACGGAATTTGAAAACGCCGGAAATTGAAGTATTCCGCAACCTGCCCGGGAACCGCATTGTCTTTATCCCACGGCGGGAACTTGCCGCCCCAGGCATTGTAAGTAAAGTCAAGAACCGCCCGCTCCCCTGTCTGCGGATTCTTCACGAAAATCGGGCCGTGGTCCCTGCACCATGCGTCGTTCGTGGGAATATCAAGGAGTTCAATCCGCTCAAAACAGGCATTCGCGTCCGCAAGCGCATCGTTGACGCGGTCGAACTCCGATGCGGCACAGATAATGCGCACCCGTTCATATCGCGAAATCGCAGATGCAAAAGAAGCATATGCCTCCTCCGCTCTGCGGAATACGCCGGGCCATGTCTGCGGGTTCGACGGCCAGCTCAGGAAAACGGACTCCTGCACACTCCATTCCGGCGGCATCGCAAAGCCGAGCGCCTTCGGAGACTCCTCATTGGCAAAGATTTCAATCATCAAAGCGCCTCATCAGGTTTTCATACGCGTCGATTCTGCGGTCACGGAAGAACGGCCACATCCGCCGGTGCTCCTCCATGGCGTGAAAATCACAGTCCGCATACAGAATTTCACATTTGTCAAGTGTTCCCATCGCAATATGATTGCCGTAAAAATCACAAACGAAAGACGACCCCCAGAAACGGGTGCCGTGCTCCACTCCGACGCGGTTCACGGCGGCATAGTAACAGCCGTTTGCCACGGCGTGCCCGCGCTGGACATTCAGCCA
>DXVA01000505.1 GCA_019408975.1 Lentisphaeria bacterium
CCCCGTTACCGGCGGACAGGTCATGTTGAAGTAACAGTCTAAAACAAAGGGCTTTGATTATGGAAAAAGACATCAAACAGCATACGATTTCAGTGCTTGTCGAAAATAAATTCGGCGCACTCGCCAGAATCGCGGGGCTTTTCAGCGGGCGCGGCTACAACATCGAGTCGCTGACCGTCAATCATACGCACGATCCGAATCTTTCGCGCATGACGATCGTCACAAGAGGCGACGACGATGTGCTCGAGCAGATCGAAAAACAGCTTAACAAACTCGTTGATGTGGTATCCGTCACGGACCTTGACTCGGAAGATTACCTGGAACTGGAACTCGCAATCATCAAGGTCAAGACGACCCAGCTCACCCGTGTGGCGATCGTTCAACTCGTGGAGCTTTTCCACGGCTACATTCCGAACGTCAACAAGGATGAACTCTGCATCGCGATCTCCGGAACGCCTGAAAAGATCGAGCACTTCCTGACGCTGATGTCGGACTATAAAATCGTCGAAATCGCACGGACCGGCAGCACAGCCGTCTCCCGCGCTTCCGGCGTCACCGCGGGATTCCGCAGGAAATGAAACTCGCCGTCGTTCTGGGAGCCGGCGCGGGATACTCTCTTTTCGAGTCCCGCAGGCAGGCGGCATTCTGGGAAAAGCTTTCGCCCAAACGTGCGGAATCGCTTTTCCCCGCCCTCACCTGCCCTGTTCAGGCGACTCTCAGAACAGCCGCGCCTCCCAATGCGCACGGCATGACCGCAAGCGGTTATTTCGACCGTGCCCTGCAGGAACCTTTCTTCTGGAAACAGCCGTCCACCCTTTTCAGCGGGCAGCGCATCTGGGAGAATTTCCGGCGGCGCGGCGGTAAAGTGGCGCAGATCTGTTTTCAGCAGTGCCCCGGCACGGACTCCGACGTATTTCTGAGCCCCGCACCGGTTCACAAACATCACGGGGGGATGATTCAGGAATTCCTTTCACGCCCGCCGAATCTGTATCATGAAATCTGCGAAACCACCGGGCTCAAATTCAACCTGATGAACTACTGGGGGCCGTTCGCGTCGATCAAATCCTCGGAATGGATCACCGAGGCGGGAATCGAAGCGATACGCCGCCTTGCCTCTGAGAAAGAGTCGCTGATACTGATCTACCTTCCGCATCTGGACTATGCGCAGCAGAAACACGGACCGCAGAGCAGAAATGCGGCAAAGGCATTCTCCGAACTGGAGAAAATGGTCGAGGCGCTTTTCCGGAATGCGCAGGAGAACGGGTATGAATTCACATTCTGCGGCGATTATGAGATCACGGAAGTCGACACGCCGGTCTATCCGAACAAAATTCTGCGCGATTCCTCTTACTTCGATGTGCGGCATGTGGAGAAGATGACCTATCCGCAGTATGTCACGAGCCGCGCCTTCGCCCTCGTCGATCACCAGGTCGCACACGTCTATGTCAGGGAGGAGAAAGATCTGGACGCTCTCAAAATGCTGTTCAGCATGTCCAATGGAATCGGGCGCGTCATGGAGCGCAGTAATTCGCCGGAATTGAACCATCCGCGTGCCGGAGAGCTGATTCTCGAAGCGGCGGAAGGCTGTCATTTTTCTTACCAGTGGTGGGACAACCCCGAGGAGGCGCCCGACTATGCGGATCATGTGGACATCCACAGCAAGCCGGGTTTCGATCCCTGCGAGCTTTTCCCGATGCAGTGGTGGAATCCGTTCCGCACCAGCACCGACGCAAGGCTTGTAAGAGGGTCTCACGGACGCGCCGGGAATGCCGTCGTTCTAGGTTCGACCTTTGCCCTGCCCGAAACTTGCGATTCGTTCCTCAAATATTCGCAGCACCTCAAAAACATGCTTGAGACTCCCTGACGCAATGGCTAAGATACGACTCGAATTCTCGGCGGGCACCCTGCTCGTCAAACCCGAAGCAGGAACGGAACTGCCGGAATCCATCACTTCGTCCGCAATTCAGGACATCCGTGTCAACTCCTACCGCGCCGCCGCTTCCGATTATGAAAAAATCATGCGCACCGCCTATGAAAACAGCCTTGCAGTCGAAGACGCCGCGCGGCAATACAACTCCCTCGACCTGAAGATTTTCAATCCGCACACTCCCATGCCGCACCAGCAGAAAGCCCTGGAAAAATGGCGTGAAGCCAAAGGGCGCGGAATGGTCATCATGCCGACGGGTTCAGGCAAAACTTATTTCGCGGTTCTGGCAATTGCCGCAATCCGGCGCTCTACTCTGGTCGTCGTGCCGACCATTGACCTCATGATCCAGTGGCAGAAAG
>DXVA01000506.1 GCA_019408975.1 Lentisphaeria bacterium
TCCCGCCGGAGTAGGCAACTCCGACCACTTTCGGTTTCGCGCCGTTTGACGCTTCAATCAGGGTGAATTCACTCATATATCCTCTCTGGGTTCTGAACCGTCATCCGGTTCGGTTTGCTCTTCCGGGGATTTCGGAGATTCGGAACCGATCGGGATTCCCAGCTCCTTCATCAGCTTGATCTCTTTTGCCCGTTGACGCAGAACGGACATGTAATCCCGTCCGTCTTTTGCACACTCTGCCGCAAGGGTCGTAGTGTTGTTCGACAGGCGTATTTCCTGAGCTGTGGCTTCCTTTGTGGGATCCACATGCACAAACCCATCCCAGAACCATGCATGCCGAGGTGTTTGAAGTCCCCGAAAATCTCTCCCGGTCAGGGAAAACTCCCGATACCACATATGAAAGATGTGATTCAGAACCTCCATTTCCCAGAAGGAACGGTCAACGAGAATGCTTTTGTGATAAAGTTGATTGTCCAAACGCCCGCTGGCGTAATTGTGACCGCTGAAATCGCCGGAGACCGATCCATAGGTGGAAACGGCACAACGGGCAATTTCCGAGAGGATGATCTTTACAAACTCGCCATGATTTGCGGTCGGCTGTTTCGCATCCAGCTGCGCCATCTTCCAGCCAGCCGGGACCGTAAGCATCATGTTACGTTCCAGTTCAAGCGCATCCATGGGAGGCACATTAGCCGCCTCGCCATCCGGAGGCGCATCCGTATAGAGAATAGCCGCAAAATCCGCCGCCGCTTCCGCCGCTGAAAGTACGGCCAGATTGTATCTGCGCAGTTGTGCAAACAACGGCAGCGCCGCAGAGAGTTCCGGTATTCCACGGTGCAGTTCCGGTCGATCCGCTCGAAAAATGTGAAGCATGTATTCAGCCGGAATGTGGAATGCTTCTTCAGCCGTTGTAAACCTCAAATCTCCCGGATGATATTTCAGAACACGATAATTCACGGGATTGCCCCACTGGTCGTAGGTAATGCCATCAACGGAGTTGTCCTCTTCGATCAAGCGTAATTCACCGGACACCCTGTCCGCCTCGACAAGGATGATATCCATTTTTACGCGATGTCGTACCTTGGGATTTGTTGCAAGTACGGCAAACGCTTCGCCGTCCTGACATCGGGCTATCCGCATCATCCGCAGTTTCTGCGGCAGTTTCACCGCTTCCGACCATTGCATGAATTCAGATTCGATCTTTTCATTATATGTTTCATCTTCTGTCAAAAGCTGAATACGGGGACCTGTGCCGATGGTGTCGTTTGCCAGCATCTGCACCAGTCCTCTGGCATAACTGTTGTTTGCGATTTCATACCTTGATCTTTGCCGGAGAATCCTGCGGATTTCCGGTCTTGCCTCCTGATCGGCCGAGTAGTAATCCGCCATCGACCAGTGACGGACATTGTCCTTCGTGGTCTGTGCCGCATCGAATCTGGCGGCGACTCTCTGAAACTTTCCGACAGGCGGCATTCGCGACCGGAACAGTGATTTCAGCTTATCAAACATATCACGCTCCCGAATGGTGCATTTGCGTCACCTTCAGTCCGGTACCGCGTCCGCGCATCACTTTTTTCTTTTCAAAATATTCATCCGCCGCAATTTGATCGGCAATGGAATGTTGTTCTACCTTCTGTCCGTCCACTTCGGCGGATTTCGGGCCGGACGCATTCCGCCTGATCGCCTCTTCCAGTGTCTCATTTTCCGGCATGGCAGCACTCCGGTTCATACTTCCCGCGATAGGATTCACATTCGCCGATGATGAACTCCGCATGATGATCGCATTTGTTGAGAAGTGCGCACTCGATTGCCGCAAACGATTTCCGCATTCTGCGGATCTTTTTCTTCAGTTTGCGATACCGGTCAGCCAACTCGGCATATTGTGCTGAACACTCCAGGCATTCCACATCAACTTCACTCATTGATTTCCTCCGTTTGTTTAAAATCAGCCTCACGTGAGGCTGATTTTGTGGTTCCTGCTGTGATATAATTTTCTCGTCCGTGCAAAATTTCCTCTTCCACTTTCTGAATCCGTTCCCCGATCCACATCATACAGTTTACTGCCATGGAGTTCCCACAGGACTTGTATCTGGGCGCATCAGGACATTCTTCCTCGGATTTACCATTCCAGGGAATTCGTGTGTGATTATCGGGAAATCCCATCAAGCGCTCGCATTCGAGGGGAAGCAGTTTGCGAACTGTCGGTTTTCCGGATGGCGTGTACGCAACTCCATGCACATCTCCGGCAGTCTGCGTATACATCACACCTTCTTCAGAAACCC
>DXVA01000507.1 GCA_019408975.1 Lentisphaeria bacterium
CTTTTCCGGCTGACGGATTCCCGTCCGCCGCGCGGCTTCTTTGCGAAAGAACAGAGTTTTTTAATACAAAATGCAACTTACGATGCGATTTTCAGAAGAAATGTTATATCGCATTGAAGACATTGTGAAAGGGGGTGTTGCCGCATCTGCCATGTGCAGATGGCTTCCCAGGAACATTGAAAAAGATACGACAAACGATCACCATTTTTCATTATTCAGAGAAAGGCCAGAAAATGAAAACAACGAATTTTGCTATTGCAAGAACTCTCACACATAATAATATCGTTTCAATTGCGCTCAAAAGTGCAAGCGAGTTCCATGGACGTGAGTACAAAAAACTCGCGCCACCGTGATGGATTTTGAACGCATATCGCGAAAATCGTGATAAGAAACAATATATACGCAACTATCAGAAGTATGTGTTAGATCATTTGGATGCCGAGCAGGTTTATCGCGAACTGGGTGACAATGCGATTCTGTGCTGCTATGAGCGAAAAGGCGAGTTCTGTCATCGGCGCTTGGTTGCAGCATGGTTTCAAAAAGAACTCAAAATTGATGTACCAGAACTTTGAAACAAGAAAATTTGAATCATGCAGTAAGCAGAAAACACGAAAAGGAAATTCAGAACCGTCAGAAAGCAAACCTCTGGCGGTATCTCTTTTTCATACTTAAGCAAGTTTGAAAATCCACGATTCGGAAGTATATTTCCAGAATGAACAAGGAAAATGAATCATGAGCAAAATTTTGGAACGGCTGCGCCAGGAAAAGAACGCGAAACTCAAAGGCGGGCTGTATCATTATACGCAAATTGCGATTGCCTACAACTCCAACCGGATTGAAGGCAATCAGCTGACTCATGATCAGACCCGGTATATTTATGAAACTCATTCCGTTCTCTGTGAAAAAGACTCCGCCGTGCGAACGGACGACATCATTGAAACGCTCAATCATTTCGCCGCGTTTGACTACATGCTGGATACTGCGGAAGAAAAATTGTCGGAAAAGATCATCAAGAAATATCATTTTCTGCTGAAACAGGGAACTTCGCAAAGTCGGCTCGACTGGTTCCGGGTCGGACAATACAAAAAACTTCCCAACACAATCGGGGAAATGGAGACGACGGAACCGAAGAAAGTCGGAAAAGAAGTGCGAGCCTTGTTGAGTGCCTATCACTCTTTGCAGAGTTATACTGTAAAAGACATTGTAAAATTCCATTTCGATTTTGAACGGATTCATCCGTTTCAGGATGGGAACGGCAGAGTCGGCCGCCTGATCATGTTCAGAGAATGTCTCGCGCACGATCTGATGCCGTTCATCATTGATTCCGAACACAAATTATTCTATTATCGCGGTCTCCGGCAATATGCCGATATCCCGGAATATCTGGATGACACCTGTCTCTCCGCACAGGACCATTATCGGGAAGTCTGTAAAAAATTCAAAGTATAAGACAAGCCCGACAAGTCTTATTCATATATCTCCAGCTGCCTCATTCTCCTGCCATTGACTGGCACTTTTTCTATTCAAAAACATTTCCAGGCTGACGCATCGGCAGTCCCTCTGTTCTTTGCGCCGCTTTTCCGGCTGACGGATTCCCGTCCGCCGCGCGGCTTCTTTGCGAAAGAACAGAAGTTCTCAAACTAAAATCAAAATAAGGAGTATGAGAAAATGGCTGCTTACGCAAGAATCTACGGATTTCAGGTTGTCGACGGCAAACACATCGAAGGTCGGGAGGAAGAATTCACCTGCCTCGGCGGGAACTGCTATCTCTCCAATGGCGAATACGAAATGCTTGAGGAGATCCTCGAAAAAGAATTTTAATCTCAAGGAGGTCTGATCATGAAAGAAAACATCAAACGGGACAGTGCCATCGACCTGTTCAACAGTATTCTGAAAACGGCGCGCGATGCCGGTGCTTTGCAGGAACTTGACCGGATTATCGACTACGATGCCGCGTGTGAATTTGAGGAGAAAAATAAACGGCCGATTTCCAATTATGAGTTTAATTGTATCTTCTCTGTCGATTACGGCGGTTCGGAAGGCATTTACATCGACGCTTGGCTCAATGGTTATTTGGATGAGTCCGGGCATACGCAACGGCTCCATTTCGGCACGATCAAGACGCTGGAACGCGATCTTGCCGCGATGAAAACCATGGGTGAAGCCTGCGGGATACTGCAATATTACGCCTCGGATTATCTCAACAAGAACCTTTCCCGCTATGAACCCGATCCGGCGAAATTGTCGCCGTTCCATAATTCGGATACGCCATTCTGG
>DXVA01000508.1 GCA_019408975.1 Lentisphaeria bacterium
ATGTTGTCCAGCAGGCGCATGGTGTGATGCCAGGACTGCCCGCCGTAATTCATGCAGTTTTCATGCCCGTAGATGATGCCTTCGCTTTCACAGATGCGCACCAGTTCCCTGATCTTCGCGAAAATGACTTTCTCAAGATCGGGATTGTCGAAAGTCTCCTCCGTTGCGCGCTTGAAACTCATGCCGCGAACCATTTTGATGCCGAGTTTGTGCATGCGCGGAATGGCGGTGAGAAGTTCTTTTCTGCTCGCTTCGAAATCCGCATCGGAACGAGGAGATTTGCCCCAGTTGGCAATATTGCTCCCGTAACAGTTGAAACGGACATCGGTATGGGAAAGAATCTCGAGAACCTCTTCGAACTCCGCGTCACTGATCGTGCCGAGATTTTTCGTGCCGATGAATCTGGTCTCAATGAATTTCCATCCGAGTTCCTCCGTCGCCCTGATCTGCTCTTTCAGATCGCGGGACGCCTCATCTGCGAATCCTGTCAAAAACATGATAACGTCTCCTTATCTGGTTTTCCTGTGACAATATAAAGTATTGTTCTTCCGCCGTCTTGCAAGCCGTCCGGTGATTTTATCATCGAAAAACTTGACTTCTTTTCCTTTATTCAGGAGAAACCGCCTTGACTTTCAAGCGACAATAAAGTAAAATACGGAATATTCATCTTGTATTCTTTTATTTGCAGAAGGACCTTCCATTATGAATAAATCGCTGATGCTCCAGAATATGATTCTCGCAGAAATCCGAGTCGGGCGCCTCAAGGCGGGGGACCCGATTCTCTCCCGCAACCAGCTCTGCAAAAAATACAACTGTTCCCGCAACACAGTCGAGCGTGCGGTTCAGGCGCTCAAGGAACGCGGCTGCCTCGCTTCGAATCAGGGAGGGCGCACCTATGTCAACTCCACCGGAGGGGAAAGTCACAAGATACGGGAGCTGTTCATCATATCCTGCTCCTTCCCGGATATGAACGACCGCTCCCTGCGGGAGATTTTCTTTCCCGAGGTCGGGCCCGACACTCCGGTGCACCGTCTCCGCGAACATGAAGTGCTGAAACAGCTGGACGCGCTCTGCACCCCCGGTTCCGCGGCGATCTGGGTCACGCCCGGCATCGAATCCATTCCCATGATGGATCACCTGGAGCAGCGCGGAATCCCGCAGCTGCTCATCAACCGCAATTATAAGAAATTCAACTGTGCCTGCACAGATACGAAAAACAGTGTCCGGGAGGGGCTTTCGTGGCTCCTGATCGAAGCGGGGCGCGATATCGCGCTGGTGTCTCCGAACGCAAGCCTCGGCAGTCCCTTCATTTCGGAGCGCCTGATCGCATTCTATGAATCCGCCGCCGAGCTTGGCGCGCGCCTGCGTTCCGATACGATTTTCATGCGCGAATTCCAGGATATCCCGACGGAAATGTCGGAAGTCGGAAACCGTCTCTTTGCGGCGAAACATCCTCCGAGGGGAATCGTCGTGCTGCACTCCGCCCTGACCCTGCCGCTGGTGACATGCGCGCGTCTTTACGGAATGCTCCCCGGAAAGGACTTCTTTCTGCTGACTTACGATGTGATTCCGGAGCTCACCACCTATCCGGGAATCGCAATGATGCACCAACAGCTGGAAAAGATGTTCCGCGAATCCCAGCGCTGGCTGCTCGACGGTTATGCGGAACACCGCCGTCCGTTTCATTCCGCCATAAAAACGGAACTCCGGCTCGTGTGAAGCGGAACGAAAAAAGAATGTGAACTCCTTTCGTTTTTTTCATTTCGATAATTTTCCCTCATTTTCTTCATCGCGGATTTGCTTTTCCCGGAGAAATGATATAATGTATTCCCAAAGTTCAAGATAGGAGAATAATTTATGAAACGTCGATTTTTTACTTTGGTGGAGCTCCTGCTGGTGATTGTAATCATTGCGATTCTCGCCGGTATTGCAATTCCCGTTGTCGGAGGCATGAACAGGAAAGGGAAAGAGACAAAAGCGCGCGCCGAGATCAATGCAATCATAACCGCAATCAAGCAGTATGAAGCCGATTACGGAACACTGCCGTTCATACCGTCCAGCACCCCGGAAAATGACGTGTTCATTACAAAGACTGAGCCTCCTGCAAAGACAACAGGCGGGGGATATGACTATGCTTATGATGAAGTAATGGCAATTCTCATGAATTTGCCACCTGACGGAGAGGATTATTCAAAATCAGCCTATAAACGTCTCGGCAATTCCAAAAGAAAACGTTATTTGGATCCTCCGGCAAAAACAGTGAAAACAGAA
>DXVA01000509.1 GCA_019408975.1 Lentisphaeria bacterium
TCCCCGGCGATTTTGGAAATCCGCCACTTCGGCCTGGATTCCGGTTTCCTCCGGGGGACCTCAAAGCGGTTTCCGAAGGTTATTCCTTTTGCTGCAAACTGATACCGGAGTGTAATCAAGAAAGAGTCCGACGTTGTTGTCACCTCATCAAGCGTATAGTCGGCATCGGAAACGGCATGTTTCGTGAATGGAACCAGAAAGCGGTCCCTCAGCAATCCGCCATATTGCATCCCGGAAGCGGAACTGCTGAAAGGGATACCGCCGACATTCCATTGGCAGATGATGCCGCCGCAAAGCGACACAACCACTGTTTGAAGCGGAGTCCGGACCGTAATTCCCGGCCGCCCGTCGAAAACCGACATCACAGCCTCAGAACCGTTCAGCCTCGCCCCCTTGAATCCTTCGCCGGAGCCGGAATCAAGCATTTTGCGATACTCCCTTTCCATTTCCGCCAGATCGCACTCGGAAAGTCCCTGAGGCAATCCATCTTCCGGAACCATTTTCAGGAAAAGGACATCTTCCGGAGCAATCTTGAACATCAGCTCTTTGATTTCACTGTGCTCAAAAAGCTTCTGCGCTCCTTTTACGAATCTTCTTTTTCCCACAGGATCGTAAAGAGCGTTCTTTCCCGGAAGCATCTTATTCGCATTCAATGATGCGTAAAGAACTTCGCGAGAATTGAAATTGAACAGAGAAAACAGTGTTTCGTTCCGGTATTCATGAACACGGAAGCCGGAAAAATCGCTCCATCGAGGCTGTTCCATGACCCCATCCTTCAGGCGGTAAACGCGATTCGGAAGACATTTCAAACTCCAGTCTTTTTCCCTGCGTTTCCCCTTCAGAAACATTTCCTCAAACAATGCAATCTCATAGGATGCCCTGTTGATTGCCGGAAAGAACGCTCCATCCAGCTGGTATCCCGGAAAAATGCAGACGCCGTGTATTCCCGCCGTTGCTCCTGCAAGAACCATCTGACGGAACTGGCGGGGAGCAAGAGTCTCCTCGTCAGTAGTATAGCTTCCCTGAAAAATGTCATTGCGGCTGATTGCCGGAGTAATGAATACCGGCTTTTTCAGCCTTCCTGCATTGACATCGATCAGTTCGAACGCCGCCTTTTTATGATGGTGGTAAAAACTCAGGAAATGCGCATCGATGCAATCTTCATAAAGCCGGGGGTCTTTGCAAATATTCATGAACATCGCCTCACTGTCCGGCTTGTCGAAAGGCACAGGGTAATCATAGTCCGCGATAAACAGCCCCGGATCATACTGCCGGATCAGACGAGCCGTCAGGCGGTTGACCCGCGCAGTCTGTTCCGAACGGTATGCCGCCCATTCCCTGCGATATTTTTTGTTGATCTCTTCGGGAGCGGGCTTCGCCCCGTCTGTCAACGTTCCATAAAATTTCTCCAGGCAAAACTTGCAGAAACATGAGTTCATGGCTGCCCACGGTTCATAATCCATGAAAACCCAGTCTCCGCTTTTGGCACGGTTTTTCCTGAGATAATTCAAAAGCAGTTTTTCCAGTTCCCTGCGGAACAACGGACTGTCCGTGTAGTATTCCGGGCAGATATTATGCGTGCTGACTTGTCCGCTCCTTTCCACGGCATAACGCTTATCCGGCAGTGAATCGACAATTTTCCCGACAATCTGTCTCCGGGTATAATCCTGAAGCGGGATGTGCATATTCCAGCCGCGCCGTTCCAGAATGTCGTCCAGTTCCTGAAGCGGACGAGTACCGCTGCGCTGACGGGATTTCAGCCCGGCTTCCTCATATTTGCGGGCGGCTTTCCGGAAAAGTGTTTTTTCCGGGAAATTGAGATCGTGATCGCTCCATGCATAAAAGCGGAACGATTTCGGATTCGCCAGCTTTTCAAGCGGCGGCAGCACTTTTACAGTGAAAGCTTTTTCCGCAGATTTTCCGGCAGGACCGTCAAGGTAAAAATACGCATCAAACTCCCGTTTCTCCCCCGTCTGGCAATCCGGTTCGAATGCGGCGACCACCTGACGACACCATCTGCGTGAAGGTTCAATCAGGCGGAATGCCGCAGGACTCCGATAACGGTACCGGTAAAAAGTTCTGCCGCCGCGCCGTACTTTGACGACATCGGGAATCTCGTTCCGGTAGACTTCCGGATGACTGCTGTAACACCCCGCAACCTGCAGACCGTCTTCAACCTCAATGA
>DXVA01000051.1 GCA_019408975.1 Lentisphaeria bacterium
GAAAATTCGTATTTTCACCCTGGAAGTAAGAACAGAAGAACAGGGAACACGGAAGTAAGAAGGAATAGGGAAACAATTGAACAATTGAACAGGGAAACATTTGAACAATCGAAGGAAGAAAGAAGAAACAGGATCAGGGGAATGGGAGCGTTTTGCCCTGTCCTGCTGCTGCCGGAATGAAATACCAATTTTACAACTTTTTCTCATGAGGAACTCGATCAGGGTGAAAATTCGTATTTTCACCCTGGAAGTAAGAACAGAAGAACAGGGAACACGGAAGTAAGAAGGAACGGGGAAACATTTGAACAATCGAACAATCGAACAATTCAACAATTGAATGAAGAAAGAAGAAGTAAGATCAGGGGAATGGGAACGTTTTGCCCTGTCCTGCTGCTGCCGGAATGAAATATCCTTTTTACAACTTTTCCTCATGAGAAACTCTACCAGGGTGAAATTTCCTGTTGATCTCTTGCAAAAACTGTATTGTGTCAGAGTGGAAAATACTGCGTGTTTCATGCTGACCTCCGTTATTTGTTCAAATAAAACCTGTGTACGATGTCCATGGTTATTTTCTGTGCTTCCTCGGGAGCTTCGTTATTATGTGCATAATAGTAACACGCCAGATGGTCTGGCTGCGCCGATTTGAGAAAGGATTCCAGATTCCTTGCGAAGGTCTCATGCTGTGACGCCGGAAGAAGCATATTTTCAATCAGGGCGAATGTCCCGCAATGGTGCTCTGCACACTCTTTCAGGGTTCTCGCCCAGGTTTCCATGAGATAGGGTTTGTGTTTGGTCGGTGTCTCGTGGAAATAGCTTTGCAGGGACAATCCGCCGTCAAAACCGGCATAATCAATTCCGGGGAGTCCGGCGCATAAACTGGTAAATCGGGGACTGGCATGGGGCATGTTGAATATTGAGACAATCAGCTCCGGACGTATCTGCCGGGCGGCGGCTGTCCACTCTCCGATCAGTTCCGCGAAACTCCGGCAAATATGCTCCTTTCCATACCCTTCACCAAGTGCGGCGGCAGTGGCGGGATGGCGCGTCACAAAATCCGCTGCCTTGGGTTCATCCCAGATGATGCCGTCCACATCATAATCGTGAACCAGCGTCCGGATGAATTCCAGACTCCATTTGCGGAATTCCGGCGATTCAACACAGGCGACGGCTTGATCTTCCGGCAGGCGCGCCGCAGGATTTTCATTCAGCCATAAACTGCCCATCAGGGGCGCTCCCGCCAGACGTCCCCCGATCCGGCTCGGAATGACGAAAACTTTGATTCCCGCCCGATGCGCCGCAGCGATCTGCATTTCGAATGTCCGTCTGGCATACCGCATTTCGCTTTCGCTGAAAGAAAGCGCCACGGCGTCAAATCCCAGACTGCTCATTTCACCGAAGCTTTCCGCCCACTGGCGGGGAATGACGGTCCAGTTGCCGTAACTCAGGCAGTATGCGGTCAGCAGTTTCTTCCGACTCATAGGTTTCTTCCTGTTTTTGATTTTTATTTTTTATATACTATATTTATATTATATTTGATTTCAGGAATCTTGCAACGGGGAAAGCATGAAAAAATCAGTCACCACTATACAAAAATCGGTCAACAACCTGGAATACATCCCAAGGGTGTTCCGCAATCCGTTCCACGTGGAGCGCATCGGCTATATTCAGGATAAAACCGAATTGATCGACCGTTATTTCATACTGCCCAGCGTGCTGTTCATCTTTGAAGGACGCGGTATTCTGGAAGAAAACGGCGCCCGTAAGGAATTGTCTGCTCCCTTTCTGATGTGGAACTGGCCGGGGGAACGCAAGAAGTATTGGCCGTCTCCCGTCTGGAATGAGTTGTATATCGGATTCAGGGAAGGGGCGGAGAAAGACCTGAAAAATTTTTTCGCGCCTGAGTTTTTCCGGCAGGATATCCGTGCAATTCCGCGTCCCGCCGAGTGCATACGCTATCTGACGGAACTGCGGAAAGCGATGATTTCTCCGGCGCTTCCGGGAGCAGCTGACCGGATCGACCAGCTGGCGACTCTGCTTCTGCTTGAGGTTGTTTATCCGCAGCAGGAGGAACATCTGGACCGGAATGAAAAGGCAATTCTGAGTATCACGGAATATATGCAGACTCATTTCAGGCAGGATATCGACTTGAATCAGCTTGCCGAAGAACACGGCTGGTCCTATTCGACCTTTCAACGGCAGTGGCGTTGCAAATATTCCTGTTCGCCGCTTCAATATCTGCGTCGTCTCCGCAATTCGGAGGCGCTTTACCTATTGCGGGAAAGTACTCTGACGGTCGGCGATATTGCCAGGGAACTGGGCTTCCGCAACCAGTTTTACTTTGCAAAATTTTTCCGGGATATGAACGGTATGCCGCCCTCGGAATTCAGAGAACGCCGGAGAACGGTGCCAAAATAATTTCCCCGGATATGGCGGATAGGTCTTATCGGGAAATATCATTCGGCGGATTTCCGGGCAGCCTGATCTTTCTTGTATTTTTCTATTTTGGCTTTCATGGAGAAGAAACGCTTATTGGGGACTCTGGCATAAGCCGGGTAACGTCTGCGGATTTCAGGAGATACATTTTCAGGTATATACTGAAAACGTTTATAAAGCCAGAGGTATTGATCCGGCGCCATGCGGATGAATTCCTCCGTAATATCCGTCAGCGCCTGAATCAACTCCTCATCGCTTTCATATTCCGCGGAAGGTTTGGGCAGTTCCCGGAGAATCGCTTTGAATCTGCCCTCCGTCCGCAGAACGGTGCCGATGGCGACAAAACGGTTTCTGGATCTTGACAGTCCCGCCGGAGCACGGCTTACCGGAACCGGGATTCCGAAGAGATTGACAAATACGCCTCCGTTGCGGATACGTGTATTCTGGTCGATCAGAATCCCGATCGTATAACCTTCGTCCAATGCCTTTTTCATGCTGCGCGCCGCACCTTTGGAATGGATGATGCGGACATCGCCGGATACACGCCCCGAACTGATCAGCCGGTCGAGATACGGATTGCGGGCTGTTTTTACCACCGTAGCCATTTTATACCGGAAAAGCTGTGCAAGAACCCGTCCGGCGAACTCCCAGTTGCCCAAATGGGGCGTAACGAGAATCGCGCCGGTGCCGTTTTCCGTCATGCGGAGTCCTTTTTCCGCACATGCGCGGCAGTCCGTCAGATCGACGATTTCTGCAAACTCCTGCGGATGAGCCGTCGCCCAGAAAAATTCGCAAAGAGTCCGGATCAGATTTTCCAGGCTCCTGCGGGCGATCATCCTGACTTCCTTTTCACTTTTTTCGGGGAATGCCGCACGGATGTTGGTCCGGCACAGAGAGCCGAATCCGGGAATGAAGTAGAGGATTCCGCCGAAAATACGCCCAAGAAAGGCAAAAGAACGGTAGGGCAGAATTCCCATCAGTTTGAATGCTCCGAGAGCAAAGAGATATTCCGTATAGGCTTTGATATTCCGGAAAATGTTCATGCACCCCTCCTGCCGCATCAGCGGTTGAGGCGGCGTCTGCGCGGAACGGGACCGAGGCACGGCGCCGAGCCGGTTTTATCTGTATAAATGCCGTTGGAAAACAGCACGTCACGCATGGCGGACGCGGCGATATTCTGTGCCAGATGGTTCATGTTTTCTTCGGGGCAGTTCCATGTTTCCGGCTCTTTGACAAGACGGAACGTGAGATCCGGCATGACGTAGATCAAGCCCCAGGAGTCGGCGATTTCATTTGGTTTTACCGTGTTTTCCGGAACCGCCAGATAAAGCTGCGAGGCGGTCTTTGCCGTTCGCATCTTGTCCAGACGGCTTCCATGATAGAGTGCATATTCCAGCTCGTCAATACGTTTCAGGCACTGTTTGTAAGCTTTGTTGGAACTTCTCCTGTAATCCCAGGAATCGAAATCGGCAAACAAAGTATCCATTTCCTTCAGATGCGGCTCCGTCCGGCGGATTTCCGCTTCAAGGTTACAGCGTTCCAGCTTTGCCGCGGAAAGAAGCGCCGTCAGCTCGCGCTGATTGGAGCAATCCATGGAAATGATATTTTCAAAACTGGTTTCGACGATCACCGTTTTCGTAACCCTGAGTACGCCGCGCCTGCCTGCCGGCTCGGACCAGAATGCCGCCGCATCAGCCTGAAATTTCTTCAAACGCGTGGGAACGGACAATGCAAGCCCGGTAGGGTTCAGCGCCGCAAGAAATGCGAGTGCCGCACGTTTCAACGTCTGCGGCGTCAGTTCCTGCTTCTTCGCAGGGGTGCACTGTATGACTTCTGCAGTTTCCTCCGTCTTATCGATGGCAGGAGTCTCTTTTTCCTGCTCTGCGGCAGACGGTTCGGAGACGGATTGGGCGGCTGTCTCCGCCGGAAGCGGCTGCGGTTCTTTTTCCGCCGTCTCTTCTACGGAAACATCCGCCCATTCTTCGTCATAATCCTCAAGCTCGACAACCTCAATTTCTTCCTCCGGGGCTTCTTCAAACCCCGAAAGCAGATCGTCGTTCAGGGAAGCGTCCTCCGGGGTGTTTTCTTCTCCCGATCCGAAATCAAAAAACATTTGAGTATTTTTTTTCAATTCAGACATCAGAACGCCTCCCTTGCTTTACGGATCAGTGATGATCAGTTATTCTCGCTGACATCGAGATCGTCGAGGGCATCGCCGATGACTTTGCCCATATCGACGAGAGCCGCACCCGGCTTGAGGGCCGCGGAAACTTCTTCGCCCGCCGCCTTCAGGTCGTCTTCAGTGTAGCCTTCCTCAAGAGCCTTGATGCTGAGCCCGATCCGACGTTCTTCCTTGTCGATCTTGATGACTCTTGCCTCAATTTCCTGACCGAGAGCGAGTTTGTCCTTGACCTTCTCAACACGGTCTTTGCTGATCTGGGAGATGTGGACAAGTCCGTCGATCTTGTGGGAGAGCTCGATGAAAGCGCCGAACGCCGTGATCTTGGTGACTTTGCCCTTGACGACATCGCCGATCTTGTAAAGTGTCTCAATGTTTGCCCACGGATCGTCTTCGGTCTGCTTGAGGCCGAGGGAGATTCTCTGCTGCTGCGGGTCGATATCGAGGATGACGGCGTCCACTTCGTCGCCGACTTTGAGAACTTCGTTCGGGTTGTTGATCTTGCGTGTCCATGACATGTCAGAGACATGGATCATTCCGTCGATGTCGTTTTCGATTTCGACGAATGCGCCGTAACTGGTCATATTGCGGACTTTGCCCTTGATGCGGCTGCCGGCAGGATATTTTTCCGCGAGAACTTCCCACGGATTGCGTGTTTTCTGGCGGAGACCGAGAGAGATCTTCTTGCCTTCCTTGTCGATGTCGAGCACAACAGCTTCGACTTCCTCGCCGACGCTGACCACATCACCGGCTTTGGTGACGCGCTTGGTCCAGGACATTTCAGAGACATGGATCAGACCTTCAACGCCCTGTTCGATTTCGACGAATGCGCCGTAGGGCATGATGTTCACGATACGTCCCTTGACGATGTTGCCGACTGCATATTTGGACTCGACTTCATCCCACGGATTCTTGGATTTCTGCTTGAGTCCGAGAGAAACGCGCTCTTTCTCGAAGTCGATGTCGAGGATCATGACCTCGATCTCCTGACCGAGTTCGAGCATTTCGGACGGATGGGAGATTCTGCCCCAGGACATGTCGGTGATATGGAGAAGCCCGTCCACGCCGCCGAGGTCGATGAAAGCACCGAAATCGGTGATGTTCTTGACGACGCCCTTGCGGATCTGACCGACTTCCATCTCCTTGAGGAGAGCGGATCTGCGATCCTTGCGGGATTCTTCGAGGAGCTCGCGTCTGGAGACGACGATGTTCTTGCGATCCTGATTGATCTTGAGGATCTTGAGGTCATACTCTTTGCCGATGAACTCATCCATGTTCTTGACGGGGCCGATATCGATCTGGGAGCCGGGGAGGAACGCCTCGACGCCGTTGAGGTCGATGATGATACCGCCTTTGACGCGGTGCTTCATGAGACCCTTGATGATGCTGCCTTCGCCGTATTCGGATGTGATCTTTTCCCAGGACTTGATGAAGTTTGCCTTGGAGAGACTGATCTCGGGCATATTATTTTCATTCTCGATCGCTTCGAGGAAAACGTCCACATTGTCGCCGACCTGAGCTTCACTCCAGTTTCTGAATTCTGTGCTGGGGATAAAGCCTTCCGCCTTGTAGCCGATGTCTACGAGAGCACCGTCCTGTCTTTTCTCGACGATTTTGCCGGGAACGATGGAGCCCTCGGCGAAGTTGTTGCTTTTTTCGGTGCCGTTCAGCAGTTCGTCCATGGAGACATTGCTGCTCAGATCAACATAGCTTTTTGTGTTTTCTGTTGTCATTTTGTTGTTTTCTTTGTTTGGTTCCGTTGCCTGGTAAGGAAACTCCCTGCGTACGGACACCGTGTCCGCACACACCTGTGATTGAATGAATAACATACCCTCTTATCGGCGAGTTGTCAAGCTCTCCGCCGAGTTTTCAGGCATTTATAATAGATGAATGCCTGCGAGCCGTGATTTTCAGCCTATGGAGTGTAGGTTACCGTCACTGTCCCGATCATGTTGCCGTGATTGTCGGATTTCACGGAGTACTGCGGCTGCGCCCGGACCGTTTCACTGTTTTCCCCGACGGTGATATTGGCTGTATAAAGCACACGGCTTTTCCAGCGGAGGGTCCCTTCGACAAAGATCTTATACTTTCCGGGAACGATGCTTTTCCCGTCTTTTCCCTTGCAGTCCCAGGTATATGTGACCGTTCCCGAGACAGGTGTGGCGCCGGAAACGGCATCCAGTTCCGTTTTCGGCGTATTTGCCGCTCCGGAACGCCTGACCCATGTGGGGACGCAGTCTTTACGGACTGCATAACCGCCTTTTCCCGTATAGTTCGTAACGTAAAGTGTCTTGATGAACTGTCCGTTTGCATTTTCCGCCCAGACAGCGAACTGGTTGCTGGCGATTCCGGACTGTCTGATGTAAGGGAATGAAACCTTTACAGACGGAGCTGCCTGCTTTTCCGCGGCGTTTGCGGAGATTGTAATTCCCGACATGGCAAAGATTCCGGCGGCGAGAAAGAATTTCAAATCACAGATACATCGCATGAAGACCCTCCTTGTATAAAGCTGGAGTACTTTACAGTGCTGCTTGTGTTCTGTCAACTTGTTTCCGGAGCAAAGATTCCGGCGGAAGTGAAAAAAGCTTAAATTTTTCAGATTTTGATTTGACAAAAAACAAAAGCTGAGTAAATTAAACGCATCATCAGATTTTTGCCCGATGGTGTAATGGTAGCACAACTGATTCTGGTTCAGTTTGTCTTGGTTCGAGTCCAGGTCGGGCAGCCACTTTTTCTTTTGTTTCAGAATGTCCTGTAGCCAATCCGGCTTTTTTCCTCCATTTCCTGTTGCAGTACTCTTTCGTTTCTGCGTTATGAATTTGCTTGTGCTTTCCGATCATTCTGCCTCTTGATGAAATATTCTTAAATCAAGCGCTCCTGCGCACCTTTTTTGTTTTGTTATGTGTAAGTAACAGATTCCGCATACCATTTAAAGATGTCTCTTCCTGTGTCCATGGCATTTCAAATTTCATGAAAAAAACAGAGAGGCGCTGCCGGGATCGAAATCGTGCTTTTTCTATTTATGAATTCAGAGGAAATACAATTCTTTTCCATTGTAATAATGAGACAATATTTTATAGCGAAATGAATGGATTTTTTCTGAATTGCTATTGAATATGAGCACTTTCCGTGTATTGTAAATAGCTGGAATCAATGATAAACTTAATTTCTCAAAAGTACAAATCATGACTCTTTTACCTATGGGAATTAATTTGTACAAATTTTACGGAAAGTATTGTTTGGCGTACTCAACATAAAATTTGAAAATGCTGAAATTCATAAAGTCAATAAGATCGGCGATGCAATGCCGGAAACACTTAACCGAATGAATATGGTATTGAGGTTATGAAGGGATGTTCACTCAAATTAAACTTGAGCTTATCGGATGGAAGATCTGGCAGGATGACAGGCTTCAGATGGCGATTGTGGACCGGATTGTTCCCGGAATCGGGCGGAACTTTGCGCGGCCTTCTCCGTGGTGGGTAGCGGAAATTACCGGCAGAAGCCAGAAATACAGATATGCACGCTCGTTTATCCAGCCGCACGTGGATTACACAATGGCTTCCGACTCTTTCAACAGGGGGGTTTTTGCATATTATCTGGTGGAGTCGGGGCGGATGTATGAAGTGAAGGAGAAAACTCCGGCGGAAGAGAATTTACGGTATTTCCTGACTGTTTCCGAGCATGGAGAAAAGATCAAATTGACGGAGGAAGAATTGAACTTATGTCTGGACAGAAACGTTTCATAGGAAAGAATGTCCTGGATGCCGCCCGGGAAAGGGTTGCTTACGTCTTCGATTCTTTTCCTAAAGTCTATGTCAGTTTTTCCGGCGGCAAGGACAGCACGTGCATGCTGCATCTGGTGATGCATGAGGCGATCCGCCGCAGGCGCAAGGTCGGTATTCTGTTCATTGACCTGGAGGGGCAGTATAAACTTACGATTGACCACATCAGTGAATGCTGTAAACTGTATGCGGACCATATCGAGTTGTTCTGGATCTGCCTGCCGCTGCATCTGCGCAATGCGGTTTCCCAGTTTGAACCGCACTGGGTCTGCTGGGACAAAGACCGTGAGAAAGACTGGATACGTCCTTTGCCGGAACCGGCGATCTCGGATGAGAATTACTTTCCGTTTTTTCACAAGGGAATGGAGTTCGAGGAATTTGTCCCGCAGTTCGGGAAATGGTACGGCGGCGACAGCCTGACCGCATGTTTTGTCGGCATTCGCACAGCGGAGAGCCTGAGCCGTTTCTGCGCCATTACGATGCGGAGAAATTCGTATTTTCAGGATAAGAAATGGACGACATGGTGCGGTGGCAATCTTTATAATATTTATCCGATTTACGACTGGAGAACCGAAGACGACTGGATTTATCTCGGTAAATACAAACTGCCTTACAACCGGCTTTACGACCGGATGTATCAGGCGGGGCTTTCGATTCATCAGATGCGTATCTGCCAGCCTTACGGCGACGACCAGAAAAAAGGGTTGTGGCTGTTCCATCTGATCGAGCCGGAAACATGGTCACGTGTGGTGGCGCGCGTGAACGGCGCGAATCAGGGCGCGCTTTACTGCAAGGAGCACGGGAATATTACCGGCAACCTGAAGATCAGCAAACCGGAAGGGCATACATGGGAGAGCTTTTCGAAGCTTCTGCTGGCTTCCATGCCGCCGCGGACAAGGGAGCATTACGAGAACAAGATCAGTGTTTTTCTGAAATGGTATTCCACGCGCGGATACCCGGACGGGATTCCGGACGAAGGGAGTATTACGGACAAGAAGACTCCGAGCTGGACGCGGATCGCCAAGGCTTTGCTGAGGAATGACTACTGGTGCAAAGGCTTGTCGTTTTCGCAGACGAAGAGCGGGTCTTATGAGAAATATAAGAAACTTATGGCCAAGAGGAGGGAATTATGGAAAGAAATATGGGCTGGACTGCACAACACCCGGTGTCTCATGTGATCTGGGTGCCAGCCTCGGAAGTGCAGGCGAACGATTATAATCCGAATACGGTGGCCCCGCCTGAAATGGAGCTGCTGGAGCTGTCGATCAAGTCCGACGGTTTCACCCAGCCGATTGTCTGCTGGCGTACCGAGGATCATTATGAAGTCATTGACGGTTTTCACCGGCATCTCGTCGGGAAAAAACTGGGGATGGCTTATCTGCCGATCGTGATTGTGAATCAGGACCGCACGGACCGCAGTGACCGGATTGCCTCCACAATTCGGCACAACCGTGCCCGCGGCAAGCATGAAATTGCCGCAATGAGCGATATCGTGATCGAATTGAAGCGGCGAAACTGGAGTGACGTCAAGATCGGCCGTGAACTCGGAATGGAACCGGATGAGGTTCTGCGTCTTTCCCAGATATCCGGTCTTGCCGAAATGTTCGCCGACAAGGAGTTTTCCGAAGCATGGGAGGCTGTCTGAACACTTATTAAAAAAAATTGGTTTCATAGTGCGATGCTCTGCATCGCAAAAACAGCTTCGTGCAGGACTCTCAGTCCTGCCGCGTTCCAGCTGCGTAAGCTGGTCGCCGCAGGCGAAATCCCCGATAGTGCGTATGCTTGCATCGCGGTAGTTTATTTCAGACCGGTCAGCGGGATTTTATGATGCAGGATGCAGGAGGTCAGGTCGGGCAGGGAATAGAGTGACATCCTGCTGATTTTGAACGGTTCCTGCGGTGTTTGGAGGAAAAAGAGCTCCAGCAGTTCCTGTTCCGTCGGGTGCTGGCGGAGCTTCAGGGTGCAGTGGGGAACGAAGGGGAAATCCGTGTGCCTGAACTTGATCCCGGAATTTGCCAGAGCACGGTGAAGGGCGGTAAAGGGAGCGGGGTCTTGAAATGCAAAATAATAGATATCCGTATTCTGAAAACGCTCCACATGATCGAAAGTCGCCTCAAACGGAGCATACTGTGCGGCGATGCGGTCCATCTCCCCGGAGATGAAACTGATTTCCTGTCCGGGGAGAATCGTGCCCACGCCGCAGGAGCCCGTCAGAGTGACTTCCGCCGGCATTTGTGCGCGTTCCGTATCGAAGCGGCTCCGCAATGCCTGAATTTTCTCCTCCATTGGAGAGGGAATGTCCAGCACGATATAACTGGGATATTCAATAACCCCGTCCATAAACTCCTCAAGCGGTTATTTATTCAATGCCTGAATGGACTTGCGCAGTATATTTTCGCTGGACCGTTCATTTTCAGGCAGTTCAAGCGCAACTTCGTTGACCAGTTTCTGCACCTTCGGTCCCTGGAAACCAAGCTGGCCGAGAGCGAGAATCGCGTCTTCCACCTCTTTCAGTTTTGCCGGTTCGCCGTTCTTGCCGAGGAACGGTGCCTCGGGGACAATGGCGTCCACTTTGTCGCGGAGCTCCACGATCATGCGTTCTGCGGATTTGGGGCCGACGCCGCTGATCTTCTTCAAAGTCTTGAGGTCTCCGCTCGAAATTGCGGCGCAGAGCGATGTGATATTCATGCAGCTCATGATATTGAGCGCTGTTTTTGCGCCGATGCCGTTGACTGTGATCAGCAGTTCAAAGGCGGACTGTTCCTGACGGGTCGCAAAGCCGAACAGGATGATCGCATCCTCCCGGACATGCATGTGCGTCAGGAGTGTGACCTCCTCTCCCAGCTGCGGCAGGGTGTCGAACGTGCTCATGGGAATGAATGCGCGGTAACCGACGCCACCGACGTCCACCACCACTTCCGTAAAGGTGGAAGCAATCAGCCTCCCTCGAATCTGTGCAATCATAATCAGCCTCTCCCTGTTTTCAGTTCAGAACGATATCCATGGAAATGTCGCTTGATTTGACGGAGTGGGTCAGGGCGCCGGCGGAGATGAAATCGACTCCGGTTTTTGCCGCGGACGGAATACGTGCGAGGGTGATGCCGCCGCTGGCTTCCAGTTTCGCGCGCCCGTTGACCCGCCTGACGGCTTCCGCCATCATCTCGTCGCTCATATTGTCCAGCAGAATGTATTCCGCCCCGGATTCCAGCGCTTCGTCAAGTTCGGTCAGAGAATCGACTTCGACTTCGACTTCAAGTTCCGGGTATCTGGCGCGGGCGCGTTCGACGGAACGTCTGATGCCCCCGGAACCTTCGAGTCCGGCAAGCTCGCGGTGATTGTCCTTGATCATGATCCGGTCATAGAGCCCGATCCGGTGATTGAATGCGCCTCCGGTTGCGACCGCGTACTTTTCGAGATTGCGCCAGCCGGGGGTTGTCTTGCGGGTGTCGAGGATTCGGCACGTCGTTCCGGCGGCGTCCTGATAACGCCTGGACGCAGTCGCCACGCCGCAGAGTCTCTGCAGAAAATTGAGTGCGGTACGTTCTCCGGTCAACAGTGAACGCGCATTGCCTCTGACTTCCGCCATGATCGTGCCTCTGGGGCAGAACTCGCCTTCGCGGACAAGTGTTTTCCATTCAAGCTGCGGGTCAATGGTTTTGAACAGGCGTTCGGCAACGGGAAGCCCGGCGCAGACACAATCCTCCTTTGTGATGAAGACCGCTTTCGCCTGAAGATTTTCAGGAATGACTGAATTCGTCGTGGTGTCTCCGGCTGTGTCGAGATCTTCGCTCAACGCGAGCGAGATCAGGGCGTCTGCCTGTTTCCAGTCGATTTGAGGTATGTTTTTTTTATCCATTGATTTTCTCCGGGGTTAAAAATTCCGATCCGGTTTTGATCGCGACAGCGCGTCCGGTCATGAGTTCATAAGAAATGACGGCATAATCAAGGCGGATGTCATGTTCCGTGACATTGAGGCGTGTCGGCATTCCCGTGCGGAACTTGCGGACCACGTCCCTGATGTCGCGTCCGAGAATGGAGTTATGCCCTCCCGCCATTCCCACGTCGGAAAGAAACGCCGTCCCGCCCGGCAGAATGCGCCCGTCCGCAGTCTGCACATGCGTATGGGTGCCGATTACCGCCGTGACTCTGCCGTCGAGGAACCACGCCATCGCCGCTTTCTCGCTGGTCGCTTCCGCATGAAGGTCCACAATGATGCACTTGACTGTCCGGGGAATCTGCGGCAGGATTTTCTCCACAGTTTCAAAAGGACAGCAGGCGCTTTCTTTCATGAACACTTTGCCCATGAGCGAGATGACCGCGACTTCGCCGCCTGCGGGATTGCGGAAGACGTTCCAGCCTTTTCCCGGTTGAAGGGAGCTCAAATTCGCGGGGCGCACCAGATTTTTGACGGAAAGGATTTCCGTCTCGAAGTTTTTCTGATCCCATACGTGGTCCCCTGCGGTCAATACATCGGCAATTTCCATGTCTTTGACGCATGAAAGACTGAATCCGGCTCCGTTTGCGCTGTTTTCCCCGTTGACGATTACAAAGGAACAGTGAAAACGCTGCTTCAGTTCCGGAGTCAGCAGGCGGACCGCGTTTCTTCCTCCCTTGCCGACGACATCACCAATAAAAAGTAAATTCAAAACAGGTCCGTTTCCAGCCATTTTCCATCCCGCAGTTTTATTCGATATTTATGAAGCTCCCGCCGTTTGCCGTATTGAAAAAATCAATAAACAGGCTATCTTTCACCATTTGCGGCGTGTGCTTTCCGTAAATCAGGAAATATAATATGAAAACACGTCTCTACAAACACAAATGTGTAATTTATGATGAAAAAGAGTGGAAAGAGCGCCAGATGAAGGAAAATGAGAGCGGTTCCGGCGACGGAAGGAAACAGTCCGGCAGAATCAGGAAAATCCTTTTTTCGCCGTTGGTGAAAACTCTGCTGAAAGCGGCGCTTGCCGCTGGAATCATCATTTTCCTGATTCACAAAGCGCCGGACGGGCTTCTCGAAACATTGAAGAAAATGAATCCTGTGTGGATTTGTTTCGCACTTCTTCTCTATGCGCTTCATATCTTTGCGAACGCATGGCGCTGGTGGATTCTGCTGCGGGCGCAGAAGATCGACTGCTCCCTGATGCTTGCCGTGTCCCTGACCATGCAGTCTTTCTTTTTTTCGCTGGTCCTGCCCGGTGCGATCGGAGGGGATCTTGTCCGCGCCGGATTTCTTGCCGCGCATATTGAAAAGGGGCGTAAATTTGACGGCGCTTTTACGATTCTGATCGACCGCTTTACCGGTATGATCGGTATTTTCCTTGTCGCGCTCCTGATGCTTCCGTTTGTCTGGGGGACGATTGCGGAGGTGAAAGGGATCATTGAAAAATTCATCTATGTCCTGCTTGCGGGGAGTGTCTGCGGGATTCTCGCGGCATTTGTCGTGTTCAAACATAAGGCACTGGAACGAATCGGGCTTTATTGCAGGATGAAGAATCTGGCGGACCGTTTCAGCGGCGGGCTTTACACGAAAATATCCGATGCGCTGGACTCTTACAATCATTGCAGGAAAGAGGTGGTGCTCTGCATAGTGACCAGTGTCGTGTTTGTAAATCTTGTACTGGGGATGATGGCTTACTGCGTTGCGGTCGGCGTGAACGGGCTGGATACCTCGTTCGGTTCCACCCTTGCCGCGATTACGGTCGGCAATATTGCGGGGCTTCTCCCGACGACTCCCGCCGGGCTTGGTGTCCGCGACATGTTCGTGATTCCGATTCTGAAAGGCGGCGGCATGAACGGCGACGCCGCGCTTGCCGTTTCGCTGGTCATCTCCGGCATTATCATCTGTTTCAATCTCCTCGGCGGAATTTTCTTCATTTTTACGCCGGTCGGGAAAAATAAAAAAGGGAACTGACTTTTTCAAAAGGAGATTTTCCATGATGCAGGAAAAACAAATAATGTCATACAGGGAAATGCGTTCCCGGCATCCCGTTGTTTCCAGAATATTGCTTCTTGGAATTCTTGTGAATCTTCTTTGTCTGATGGCGAGGCTTGGCTCCATTCCCCGGGAATACAATCAGGCGGCCGATCTGTGGTGCATTTATTCTTTTTTGACGATTTGTTACTGCGGTTTGAGCTGTTACATCATGTATCGGATGTGCCGGGGGAAAAAAATAATGCCTTTTTTTATCCTGTCATTTCCGGTCTTTTTTTTATTTTCCGGGATTCTCTTGCCGTCAGAGAGAAGTGCCATGTCTTTTGCCGAACAGCTCTCCTGTCAGGAGCATATGTTAACCATTCGGCTTGCGTGCCTTGCCTATGCGGAGGATCATGATGGCAACTATCCGTCTTCTCTCGAACTGCTGTGGAACCGTGATAATTCCTATTTGGAATATAAGGTTTTGCATTGTCCGGGGTATCAGGGACAGCGTCCGGGGCAGTGCGACTATCTGTATTACGGTGCCGGACTTGTCCAGGGAAAAGAGCCGGAACATTATCTGTTTCTGGAGGACAAGCCCGGTAATCATCTTCAAGAGCGCCGTTTTTCAAAATTTTACTTCATGGGAAACAATGATTACTGCTTCAATTCGTCGGATTTGAAGTGAAAAAGTCAATGACGTCACGGAGTAAGAAGGAAATGGAAAATTTTCCGTGAATTTTACCGCGGGAAACTGTTTTCCGTGTGCATTTCCGCGAAAACGGGTTATATTCCCATGACAGTATTTCCAAAATCAAAGATTTGAGGTGCATGAGAGTCATGGACAGCAGTAAAATACGCAGTCGCGTCTGGGTTGAAGTCAATCTGGACACGCTGGAGGAAAATTTCAATAAAATCAGAACCGCAGTCGATCCGGCAAAGGTGCTTGCCGTGCTCAAGGCGAATGCTTACGGGCTCGGAGTCGAAAAGATCGCAGAGCGCCTGAACCGTGCCGGAGCCGCCGGATTTTGCGTTGCGGAACTCAAAGAGGCGTTGCCGCTGATCCGTTTCGGCAAGCCGGTGCAGATTCTCGGCGGCGTACTGGATTATGAAATCCCGGAGGCTGTCGCCCATGGGATCATCCTCGGCATTACGGACATGGAGACCGCGAAAAAAATCAGCGCGGAGGCTGTCCGCCAGGGAAAAACCGCAGAGTGCCATTTCAAACTCGATACCGGCATGGGGCGTCTCGGCATTCTTGCGAAAGATGCCGTCGGGCTCATTCCCGAAGTCCTGAAACTGCCGAATCTGGACTGCTGCGGCATCTATTCCCACTTTCCCGTGGCGTATCGCGGCGAGGACAACTTCAGCACGCACCAGGCGGATAAATTCTACCGGATTCTGGAAGCCATGCGTGAAAAAGGAATCTATTTCCGGAAGATTCACATGGCGAACAGCGACGGAATCAACAACTGTCCGTTCTCCTATCATTATCCTTTCAACTACGTCCGGACCGGGATCAATCTTCACGGTTCATTCGACAGCGAGGGACAACGCACGCTGGATTTGAAATCGATCCTGACGCTGAAAACCCGTGTTGTCGCCGTGCGCAATATGCCTGCCGGGTATACGATCGGCTACGGGGGAACGTGCCGTCTGGTGAAAGATACCCGCGTCGGGACAATCTGCGCGGGGTATGCGGACGGCCTGCCGCTGAATCTTTCCAACCGCGGATATGTGGTGATCAAGGATCGCCTCTGCCCGATTCTCGGGCGCCTTTCGATGGATTATACGACGGTTTCCCTGGATCAGTTCGAGGAGGGCGAAGTCAAGCCCGGCGACGATGTGACCTGCCTCGGCGGGGAGGGCATGAATGCGGTTCCCGTGGAGAACTGGGCGCAGCTCAAGGGAACGCATCCCTATGATGTGATCTGTTCCCTCGGAACCCGCGTGGAACGGGTGTTTGTCAGTAAAGAATTCAATCATTCATAAAAATGGAGAGAGCCCCCATGAACAGAACAGTAAAGACATTGGCGTTGTTATTGACGTCCGCCGTACTTGGCATGACAACCGCGTGCATCAGCGTTACCTACGAGGGTGTCGAGGACTTGCCTCCGCTGCCTTCCAATGCGAAAGTCGGGGTATATTATGAGAAGTCCCTGATTCCGGTTCCCGAGTCGCAGTACACCAGGATCGGGGAAGTGACCGCGAGCGGGTCCACTTCCAGTTTTACGCTGGCGCAGATCAAAGCGCGCGTCGTCGAGGAGGCAAGGGAGAAAGGCGCCAACGGCGTCCTGATTCAGTCCGTGGACATGAAGAAAACCGGTGAAGTCCGCAGTGATCAGGTCAAAAACCTGAATGCGCCGACATGGACCACGGTGGATAATTCCGCAAGCAATATCACGCAGGAACGCGATATGCTGATCTATTCCAGCGGCAAGGACCCGGATATTCCGACTTACACGATCACGATCAAAGCCATGCTGTTCAGTATGCCGGAAGCCGCGTTGAAAGCTTCCGTGGAGAGGGCGCAGGGAGTCGATACGGAGAAGAAAGCCGGAAAGTGAGATGCTTTTCCGCATGGAGGAAAGCCGGATGAGGATTTCCCCTTCATCCGGCTTTGATATTGCAAGCCCCTGTTTCCGTAGTGCATGACGAGTTTTTTTGCAGAAAAAGAAAAAGCGGCTGGCATACTTTCAAGATCGTGTTAAATTTTATGAAGATGCCGATAACAACACAGGGAGAGGTTTCAGCATGAAAATTTATATCTTTGTCGATATCGAAGGGATCAGCGGAGTCAGCAATCGGAAATACATCAGTATGGACGAGGGCAGGCCTGATCTGGTTGCCCTGGCGCGCAAATACATGGCGGAGGATACCAACGCCTGCATTGAGGGATGCTTCCGGGGCGGGGCTGCCGAGGTGATTGTGAAGGATGGGCACGGAGGAAGTTCCAATATGACCCGCGAGCAGATCGACCCGCGTGCGGATTTCATCGACGGCTTGACGCCGGGAATCCGTTTTGCGGACATGGACGGCGCGGACGGTCTGATTCTGCTCGGCTATCATGCGATGGCTGGAACGGCGGGCGCGATTCTGGAGCATACTTACAGTTCCGTTGAAATCCAGAATGTCTGGCTGAACGGCAGAAAGGCGGGCGAGGTCGGGATCGACGCCGCGATAGCGGCGGAACATAAGGTTCCCGTGATTATGGTGTCCGGCGATGACAAGGTCTGCGCCGAGGCGGAGGACTGGGTGCCGGGTGTCGTGACGTGCGAAGTGAAGAAAGGATTCAGCTCTTTCGGCGCGCGTATGCCTTCTCTGGAAAAGACGCGCCGGCTGATTACGCAGAAAGCGGAGGAGGCGGTCCGCAAGGCAAAGCAGATCCCCTGCATCCGTCTGGAATACCCGGTGAAATACCGTGTGGAACTTGTCGAGCGCCGCCAGCCGAACCCGTGGGCGGCACGCATCGACGGCAGAACTTATGAAGTGGAGACGAATTCCGTGGAGCAGACGCTTCTGGGAAAAGTCTGAAAAAAAGCACATTTTACGATAAAAACATTCCCCTGCCGTCGGTAATCCCGATGACAGGGGAATATTTGTTGCGGTTTGCCGTTATTCCGCTTTGAATTGCGCGCTGAACGAGATGTCTCCGCCGGGAGCGATCAGCGCCGGACGGTAGAAGGGTTCAAAAGTCGCAGCGAGCATATTGGCGGTATCCCAGACCGCGACTCCTGCGAACTGTTCTGCTGGGAGGAATGTCGCCTGCATGACGCTTTTCCCGGGAATGGCAAAACGGAAAAAATTGCCTTTGATTTTGAGCGTCGGGTTCTTGACGTTGAAAAGACGGCGCATGATCTGCTCGGATGCCGGATCACAGTTCGCACTGAACAGAGTATAAGTGCTCGGACGCTGGAACTTCTGTCCGTTGTTTTCGACCGTCCCCCTGTTCAGATTGTTCCAAGCCGCCGGGATGAAGCTCCAGCGGTAGCCGACATCATTCATGGCGACCGCCTGCGTATTATTCAGCTTTACCTCAAAAGCAACCTGTTTCAGATCGGAGGACAGAGAAACTGTCTTGATGATTTTCAGTCCGGCGAGCTGCGGATAACTGCGGACCGTCGTCGTGAATTCCGCCGTGACCCGCAATCCCTCCGCGGAAATCTTCTGGTCTGTGACGCGGTAGTTGCTGTTCACGACCATGCCGTTTTTTCCGGGTGTCCAGAATGCCGACTGTCCGAAGTTCGCACTGCATTGCTCCGTTCCGTCCACCGTCCAGGATTCCAGTGCCATGCCGCAGGGATTCAAGAGCAGGGTGTTTTTCCCGGAAACGACCTCCAGCATTGTTTTTCCGTTTTTCTGAA
>DXVA01000510.1 GCA_019408975.1 Lentisphaeria bacterium
CTTTTGAGAAGGGAAAAGCGTGAAAACAGCGGCTTGCGGCGCGGGCTCACTCTGCCTTACGGGCTGGCGATTGCGCTGGGAACGGTTTTCGCTATTTTCCGGGAGATGGTCCAATGAAGATCTCTGAAAGAAAATACAGGCGGCGCCTGGAAAACCCTCGGGGGACTGTAATGCTCGAATTTGCCCTGATCATGCCGCTTCTGCTGATGATCGGCATGTTTGTGATTGAGATATTGCAGTATCACGATGCCCAGCTGATGGCGGATCATGCCGCATGGCGCCTGGCGCGCATTGCGGCGGTGCGAACCTCCGGAAAGGACGGGAAAGTGACGTTCCCGAAATGGAAATCCATTGGTTCCGAACAGATCGCCGTCGCATTGCTGATGTCCACCGCAACAACCGGCTGGAGCGGAAAAGGGAATGAACTCCTTGCTTCCAAAATTGCAGCTCTGTTTGGCGGCGAGTCCTCGCAGACAGGGAAATTTGCAGGAACGATTGTCGGACAGCTCGGGCTGGGGACTTTGCTGGAATCTTTTTTCACCCGTCAGTTTTCCGGCAGCCGGAGCGGTCGGATGCTGCTTCAGCTGGGCATGGCTGGGGAGCGGGTTGTCGAGAAGGATGTGATTGAAGTCAGCACCGAGTCGATCGGCAAGCTGGAGTATCCCGTGATTTCCACGGATAAGAAGAAGATCCCCGAGAAAGTCGATGCGCATCTGATTCAGGTCAAAGTGGATTATCCCATGCGCGGCGGCTGGCTCTATGAATATTTTGCGCTGGACTCCAAACCGGGAGAGAGGCGTCCGCGGGTTCACGGACGCGCCGTAATGCTGGCGGACCGGAGGATTGAAGATACCTCGGTCTATGCGGCAAGTGAGACCAAAATACCCTCCGATTTTGCTGTGATTCTGAGTCTTTTCAAAGATAAGATTTTTTCTTACAAGAAATGGTGATGCGATGAATTGGAAGTGTCCATTACAACTGAACAGAACTGCGGAATGCCTTGCCGGACGCTTCCGGCGGCTGGGCAGGGATGAGCGCGGAGTCGTATTCGTCTACGGTGCCGTGATCATTTTCATTGCGCTCACGATTTTCGGAATGACGTTTGATTCCATGCGTTATATTGAGAAGAAAATGATTTCGCAGAATGCCGCTGATGCCGCCGCGCTGGAAATGGCGGCATGGCAGGCGCGCGGGCTTAATATGGTTCAGGAGATCAATTCTGATATTTATGAGATTGACACGGTGATCTGGGAGACCATGAATGTTATGGCTCTTGTTGCGGATGGATGCCTGGCGGCGGAGATTGCAGCGTTTGTGTCGATAGGAGGCATTCCATTGGGGATAAAAATACACAAGGCACGCAATAGTCTCGATAAATATTTTTATTCTCCTGTATTGAACACTTTCCGAGTAATCCGAACAACAACGGTGAATATGCTGAAAGGATTGCGGGTTGTTTATGTTTATGGTTCAAATGCGGCGGGTTTTCTCGGTGCAGTGGAGGCGGCGACAGCGAACGGAGCTTCTCCCGTGCTGACCAGTAATCTGGTTTCCAAACTGCCTGCGGGATTCAGCAAACCGGCGGGCAAGCTGACTGCCGTCGGGATGCCTTTGAAGTTGTCAAATCCTTTCAAACTGCCAGTGACGGAGAAACATGACAAAGCCGCAGTGATCGGCGGAAGTTCCTTAAACAGTAAAGACAATTGGATCTGGGTGCATCTAAGTTTACCGTCTATTAAAACGATCGGCAGCAGGAGCCGGAAGGCGTTGAATGGAAATTGGGCGAAGTGGAATGACTCTTATTATCAGTCCGATTCGATTTCCACGAAAGCGCCTTATCCGTATCCCGCATGGGTCTGGGTTGCATGTGCCGAAGTTAAACCGGCGCTTCTGATGGATACGTTCTTCTGGGGAGCGAAGGTGGGGAAAACTCCGATTCCGTATTCTTATGCGATCGGACAGCCGATCGGCGGAAATGTGGTGCGTTACAGCAATCAGGGCAACCGTAAACCGGGGCTCGGCGCGGGGATTGAGCCCGCTCTGATTCCCGTTTCGGAATTGAAAAACTGGAACTCGACGCTGACTTCGCTTCTGGAAGAGTTCCTGTTCATGCATTAAGGATAAAAAGATGGAAAAGCAGAGTGCCAAAGCAAAACAGAATTCGGAC
>DXVA01000511.1 GCA_019408975.1 Lentisphaeria bacterium
ACCTTTACAATGAAATGCGCGATACGGTCAGGGAAATCCGCAGTGCGGTGGATGATTTGCGCGAGATGGCGCCGGTCGCCACCTTCGGAAGCGTCCTGCTCGGAGCTCTCTGAGCCTGATCGCGGTCAAAACAAGGAGTATGAAACAATGAAACTGTCATGTGTGTTTTCCGCTGTTGCGGCGGGAGTCGCCGCTATTTTCCTGATGGGTGCATCTTCCTGCGAGGAGGTGCTTGCCAATCCCGACAAGTATTTTGACGAGGAGGTCGATCAGACTCCCAGCTACGTGGTTTCGATTCATGACATGATCAAATACCAGCGCGGCGACATGATGGAGAAAGAACTGGAATCCTTTTCCGGAGGCACAGTATGCGTGAACAAGAATTCCTACCTGCATTCACGCGATATCATGAAAATCGGCATGGTCCAGCGGAAGAACGACCCGGAATTCTTTGATCTCATCATCACGCTTACCGATCGCGGGCAGAAGATATGGAGCGCCCTTTCCGTCAACATGCGCGCAAAAGGGAGTTCCAGCGAACTTGCCTTTGTAATCGACGGCATGTATTACCGTTCGTTCAAGCCTGAACTCCTGACGGACAATGAAACGATCCTTGTCACGGTGGAAGGTCCTTTCGACCCAGCGACGGCAAAAGGGCTCATGAAGAACTCCGAGCGCAACTACAAGATATTCAACAAGTAAGCCGGAATGCGGCGGAATTTGGAATGCCGGCGGATATCCTACCGGCTCCAATTCTGGACCGCTTCCAGAAAGAACGGCACAACAGTGCGCAGTTTTGCATTGCCGACGCCGCGGATCAGAGCCGCTTCGGGAACGGAAATCGGACGTTTTTCGGCAAACTCGCGCAATGCCGCATCCGTCAGGATGCAATAAGCCGGAACCCGTTTCTTTGCAGCAAGTTCCGCACGAAGCTCGCGCAAATGCTCAAACAGTTCTTCATCATTGCCGTAAAGAACCCGTTCCCTGATTTCTCCCCGTGCGGAAACGACTTTTTTCTTTTCCCTTTTTGCCTGTTCCGGTTCAGCAGTTTTCAGTTCAGGAATCGCAAGAGAAAGAGTTTTTTTCCCGAGAAGCATATCGGTACCGAGTGTACTGAGCCCGAGACACGGGTATTCCGGATTTCCCACCCGCTTCAAATAATTCGCCGCTTCCAGCGCTTTCATCAAAAGCAGAATATTGTTCTGGCTCAAAGACTTCAGCCTGCCGAAAAAAGGATCGCGGTCATAGCCGTATCTGGTGATCTCCGGGCGGCGCGCTCCGGCAAGAATCTGACTCAAACGCCCTCCCCCGAGCCGTCCGTCAAAAGCCTGGACAGCCAGCAGGATCATCATTGCCGCCTCCTGTTCACGTTCCGTCAGCTGCCGTGAATATGCCGCATTCCCGGAACAGAGATCACAGTTTTCACATTTCCAATCCCCGGCATCCTCTCCGAAATAAGAAATCAGATACCCCTGACGGCATTTCGCATTTTTCGTATATCGGATCACATCCTCCAGACGGTCCGTTTCAAGCCTGCGCTTATATTCCAGTTCGGCAAAATCAATCTCAAGCTCCTCTTTTTCGGGGCAAAGCAGCTCGGTGGCACGCCCGCGGAACGGAATCGTATAGTTCAGAACAGAGCCGTTCAGGTTTGCGATGACCCTTTTGATCTGTTCCACATTCAGTCCGCCGATGCGCGCAAGTTCCTCATAAGTGTATTCGCTTTCCAGGAGCGCACGGCTCCCCTTCGCCGCAAGAAAACGGTAAATGAAACGTGATCGCTGGGTTGTCTGCGCCTCATGCTCCCGGCACAACGCTTCGGGATCGCCGGTGAAATACAGATTGACACGGTCATGAGCGTTATATGCTCGCGCGATGTAATCGTTCTGCTCCAGAATGCTCAGCGCGGCGCCGATCTGCCCCTCGGATTTCGCGTCTGCGACATGAGGCAGGATCTGTGCCATCGTCATTTCCAGCACCGTGGTCCGGCATCTGTGCGACTCCTTGAGAAGCACTTCATAAACCTCCTCCACGATTTCTTTCGGAGGATTGTTCAGGTCGATCAGAAACTCCTGAATGAAACGGTCGCTGTAAGAGTAAAGCAGAATGCATTCCGCCGGTTCGCCGTCCCGTCCTGCGCGCCCCGCCTCCTGATAATACGCC
>DXVA01000512.1 GCA_019408975.1 Lentisphaeria bacterium
GCATCACGTTTCGCCTCGTCATCCGCAGCACCTTGATTTTCTTTTTTACAGCGCAGAAGTTCTTTCTCCATTCTTTCAACATCAATCGTCAGCGGCATTATTCCCCCCTTTTCGCCAGGGAGAATTTCGAAGAATGCCCAGCGCAGTGCTCCGACATGCAGCAGAATGCCGCGCTCCAGGTCTTTTCCCTTGAACGGTTTATTTCCTTCTTTTGTAAAACTGCGTGAAAATGCCTTTTCGATGACGGAGTAATCCTTCTCTTTTTCCAGTCCGGAAATTGAAAGACGGAAAACAACATCCCCTTTTTCCCAGAAATTGCCGACTGCCGCAAGGATTCTGTCTCCTTTTCTAAATCCGGCGACCTGCAACAACTTCATCTCTTTCTGTTCAGGCAGATATTTCGGATAGGGGTTCCGGAGGGACGCGGCATATGGCGATTCGGAACGGACCCGGATGTTGTGAAGTCTTTCACCAGTCATTACCATATCCTCATTCTCCGCAATCCTGCTGTTGGCATCTATGTAAGCCTTCATAAAGCGATGATCATAGCTGCGGGGGAAGAAATAAAGCAAAGAGCCATCAAATCCCGCAATGAAATTGGAAAGCTGATCCATTGCCATCCCTTCCGGCTGACCGAGATAAACCCCTTGAATTCCATGCGGCATTCCCAAAATTCGGGCACGTTTCCGAGGATCGGAAAATTTCCTGTTGTAATCGCGAATAACGGCAGAAGCATAGGCATACTGCCTCAGATGACTTCCTTTCACATATACAAAAGGCTCTTCCCCGCTGAACCACTGATAAGGGCCCCAGACAAACAGGTGGGAAATGGCATCCGCGTATTCATAAGGGGAAAATTCATACTGTTCCTGAAAGGAACCGGGATAGCGAATCAACTGATCAGTTCCCACCATCGGAATAAAACCGAGGTCCGTTCCTCCCGCGGCAAGCACTTCATGATGCAGAGTCCGGACAAGCTGCCCATGTTGCCAGGCGCGAAAACGGATCGCAGTATCACGGTAGGGAAAACCGATTTGAAGCTGTCCCGGCCAAATGGTTTTCACTTTTTCAAGGGGCAGCTTTGCAAACGCGGCGAAATCACGCATGCAGCGTTCGCAGAAACAGCCGCTATTCAGGAACATGTACGGCTCCCAATTCGGAGAAAACCCCGACATGCCCGGAAAAACCAGCTGCCGGATGATCGGAACAACCTGTTCCCGGAAATATGCCGAACGGGAGTATATCGCATGAGGACAGGTTGCGGCGGCACCGGTCCGATCGAAGACAAGTTTTCCATCTTTGTCATAAAAACCGCTTTCCGGAGGCTTCCGGCCTTCCGGGAAACGCCCGATCCGGTATCCGTTGGCAATCGACGAAGACTGCGATGTGATGTATTTTACGCCTGCGGCCTGCAGGAGACGGACAAAATCCGGAGAACCTTTTACAACGGCATATTTTACACCGGAACGTCCCCAGAGTGCGGCCAGCTTTTCCGAGGATTTGGCTGAGTGAAAATTCATGTCGGCACCGCACGATACCAGTCCTGTAAGGAAATGCCCTCCTCCTGTAACCGCAGGCAGCTTCGGTGCCATCCGGATTTTCAGGTTCCCGCAATTGGAAAGTATCTTTTCCCCTGAACGGAGAAGGAAACGGCAGTCGCTCCATTCCCTTCCCGGAGAAGCGGAACTTTCAATCATCACCATGGGGATATTCCAGTTCTGCGGTTCATTCGTGCTGCACAGAACAGACAGAAAATGATCGTCAAGCGGCAGGGAATATCTGCGCCATTCCCCGCCATTTTTCCGGAATGAAACAGAATGAATAGCAGATTGCAGGAAACGATTACTGCCGATGAGCCGGATCTCAGCCGGAAGTTCCAGCTGCAAAACAGCGGAGGAGAGATCCGTTTTTTTCCGGGACAGATTGTTTTTCAGACGAAATCCGAGCAGTCCGGGGGAGTCCTGCGCCAAGACACTGCACTTGTCAAGAAAAACACAGGGAAAGGAATCTATGAAAAGCGGCGAATAGGGTTCCACTGCAAAAAGTCCGGCATTCCAGACTTGCAGCGTTCCGACACCATCACCCCGAAATGCCAGATTGACAATCCCGGCTTCCGCCGGCGGGTGCAGCACCCGGGAAAATGTCCGTCTC
>DXVA01000513.1 GCA_019408975.1 Lentisphaeria bacterium
CCGTATAAACTCCTGCATTCGCCCTGTATGCCGCCGCATTCGCAGGGTCGGCGGCTTCAAGCCCGCGGGCAATGTTCTCCACGATCTTGACCGCCTCGAACGGACTCGCGAACAGATGCGGATTTTTACTGCCGTGATGGTGCTCATGGCAATCGTCATGCCCGCATTTCTCCTCCAGCTCCAGTGCGGGGATTCCCGCGGATGTGTCAATGACTTTTGCGCCCGGATTCATTTTCCGGAGCGGTTTCAGAATAAAATCATCCAGTCCGAGCCCGTTGCGGACAAGCACCATGTTCTTTGCGCCGAGCCTGCGCATATCGCGCGGAGTCAGTGCATAGTCATGCGGGCACCCCGTCCCGGGAGGAATGACGAGTTCCGTATTCACGTTCCCGCATCCCTGCGTAATGTTCCGCGTCAGAAGATAAAGCGGAAATGTGGTGCAGTAGACATTCAGCTGTTCCGCAGCGGCGCAGACAACTCCCGCAAGGAGCAGGAGACACGAAAAGATTGCAGTTTTCATCGGCAGCACTCCTCATCTTCATTATGTTCATGATCGCGGCACTCGATTTCGAGCGCATCGCATTTCCTGCATCGTTTCAGGGTATGAAATTTCGCGAATGTCTTCCAGTGTTTTCTCTGTTTCTCATTCAGGAATCCCGCCCCGCCGCAGAACGGGCACGTCTCGTCGAGCGCATTCAGCACTGCGGCGCGAATGAATTCCGACTTGTTCGATATCTTGTTCAGAGCCGCAAGCATCTCGCCTTCCGCCTTGAAGGTAATGACAGCCTGTTTCTTCTCACTCATGAAAGCCTCCATTTGTTCAACCGATTAAGAGTAATACAAAGTAATACGATTGTCAAGTGGAAAGAATAAGATTTCCGGCAAAAAAAACGGATAAGGGGCGGCGGTCAGAATTCCGGCGATCGGGAAACGGCAGTGCATCCGGTCCATGGGCATCAGGCTGTTTCAGGGAACACGTCAGAATATTTCAACCGGAGTTTTCGGAAACGGGTTCCGTCTCCTGCTGAAACCACCGTAAAAAAAACGGACGGCAGCCGTGTCGCAGGCACCGTCCGTTTTCCGGTAAATTCAATCCGTTCAGAACTGGACAAGGTCTTTCACTTTGACGGGCAGTCCCGTTTTCATGGAAAGATTGCCGGCAATGCCGGTCAGGATCGAACGGGCTCCGTCGATGTAACCGGCGGCATGTCCCAGCGGATCGTCGGACGCGCCGCGGAACACATCGGACAACAGCTTCGGATCGCCGCCGCCGTGTCCGCCTTCGCCCTGCTCATATTTGATTTCCTGCGGTTTGCCCCAATGCGGCTGGAAGATGATCTCCGGCACATGGGTGATGCGGTCGCCGCCGGTATGGTGCATTCCAAATTCCTTGTTGAAGTCTTCGCTCCAGGAGAGATCGGCGACTTCCACCACGTTGAACTCCAGTCTGCCTTTCGTGCCGTTGAACACAACGCGATATCCCTCCCACGGACAATGGGCACACAGAGAATAGGTCATGACGGCTTTATTGGCATAGCGGACCATCACGCCCATATTGTCCTCAATGGAAATACCGTCGCTGAAAACGCTCTGGTCGCGGTAATAGCTGTCCTCTTTCTCGGCATTGTAGTAAAGCCCCATCAGCATCTCGTCATCTTTGGAGACATGGAGCGCAAAGGGGTCTTTTTCCGCAATCTTGCTGTCTCTGGCGCGGGAATAGAACTCCGTAATGCCGCGTTTTTCCGCATTTTCCTTGCCGTAGAATTTCAGGTCGCCCATTGCGAAAACGGTTTCCGGATAGGAATCGATCCACCAGTTGACGAGGTCGAAATGGTGTGTGGATTTATGGACAAGAAGCCCGCCGGAGTTGTTCTTGTTGCGGTGCCAGCGGCGGAAGTAGTCCGCGCCGTGGCTCGTGGAAAGCAGCCATTCGAAATGGATGCTGGTGATCTCGCCGACCATGCCGCTTTTGATGATCTCCTTGACTTTGGTATTGCGCGGAGAATAGCGGTAGTTGAATGTAACGATCACATCTTTGCCGGTGCGCTTCTTGGTGTCGATGATCTGCTGGCACTTTTCCGCATCGATGGTCATGGGCTTCTCTGTAACGACATCGCAGCCGAGCTCCAT
>DXVA01000514.1 GCA_019408975.1 Lentisphaeria bacterium
GGAGGGATTCGAGGAACGGGCGCAGGCTCCCCTCGCGCCCGATATAATTGTCATAGGGGGCGGATTTCGGTGTGGAACGGTCGCCTCCGTGCATGAACAGGAACAGTCCGGTTTTCTGTCCCGGACGGAACCCGCGCGGCTCCAGGCAATAGAGATTGTCCTTCGGATAGGCGGGCATCCTGATCAGTTTTTCTCTTGAAGAATCTTCCGAACCGCTCATTGTTTTCTCCCTTCCGCTGTTCAGCAGGTGTTATGATGCGCATAATATAAATGGTTTCAAATGAAAATCATATCGTTTTTCCGGGAAACACGGAAAATTTTTGAGTTGTTCATTGAAAAAAAGGGGAAATGACGGTATCTTGTATGGACCAATTTCAAAAAATCGGAAGGAGATTTGAAAAATGAAGGTTGTAGTCGCTTACTCCGGCGGTCTTGATACGTCGGTCATTGTGAAGTGGGTCAAAGAGACCTATAACGCCGAAGTCATTGCCTATTGCGCGGACGTCGGGCAGGAAGAAGAACTGACCGGGCTTGACAAGAAAGCCATCGCCACCGGCGCCTCCAAGTGCTATATCGACGATATCCGCGAGGAGTTCGCAAAAGATTTCATTTTCCCGATGATGCAGGCGAACGCGATTTACGAAGGCACCTATCTGCTCGGAACTTCCATTGCACGCCCGCTGATCGGCAAGAAACTGATCGAAGTCGCCCGCAAGGAAGGCGCGGACGCAATCTGCCACGGCGCAACGGGAAAAGGAAACGACCAGGTCCGTTTCGAGCTCACCGCCTACGCGATGGAACCCAATATCAAGATCATTGCCGCATGGCGCGATCCGAACTGGAAGTTCCATGCCCGTACCGAAATGATCGAATATGCCCATAAGAACGGCATTCCCGTGACCTCCACCGCCGCGAAGCCTTACAGCATGGACCGCAATCTGCTTCATATCTCTTTTGAAGGCGGCATTCTCGAAGACCCGTGGAACGCATGTCCCGAGTCCGTTTCCGTTCTGACGACTCCGCTTTCCCAGACCCCGGATACGCCGGAGGAAGTGGTCATTGAATTTGACAAGGGAATCCCGGTCAAGGTGAACGGCGAGGCGCTCTCCCCCGCAGCGCTGATGAAGAAGCTGAACGTCCTCGGCGGGAAACATTGCGTCGGCAAGATCGACATCGTGGAAAACAGATACGTCGGCATGAAGTCCCGCGGCGTCTATGAGACCCCCGGAGGAACGATTCTCCACCATGCGCACCGCGCCATGGAATCCATCACGATGGACCGCGAGGTCATGCACCTGCGTGACTCCCTGATTCCGGCTTATGCGAAAATGGTTTACAACGGGTTCTGGTATGCTCCCGAACGTGAAATGCTTCAGGCGGCGATCACCGAAAGCCAGAAATTCGTTACCGGCGAAGTCCGCGTAATGCTCTTCAAGGGCGCATGCCATGTCAACGGCAGACGTTCCCCTTACAGCCTGTATGACGAAGAACTCTCCACATTCGAGAAGGACGACGTCTACAATCAGCAGGATGCAACGGGATTCATCCGCCTTAATGCTCTGCGTCTCCGCACGCTCGCCAAGAGCAAGCAGAAACGTTACTGATTGCTGCATGGCTTTGGAAAATGCCGGACTCGAAAGGGTTCGGCATTTTTTATGCCCGGAATGCGGAGTGAAGGCAGATAAGCCCGCCGTTGCCGCCGATCCGGGAAAAATATTTCCCCGCCCGCTTGAAAAATTGTTCGGAACAGGTTATTTTTCTGTATAAAATGAATAGAACAGGAGAGTAGGCACTGATATGCATAAGATCTATTGGTTTTCCGGAACCGGCAATACCTTGTATGTAGCCCGCGAATTTGCAAAATCCTTTCCCGACGCCCAATTGCTTTCCATAGCCTCGCTGGATCGTGCCGAGGACGTTGTTTTAGGCTCTGAAATGACCGGTATCTTCTTTCCCGCCTACTGCATGGGGATTCCGCATATCATGGAACAGTTCCTGGCGCGGGTGGTGCCGCAGGAAAACGGAAACAACGGAAAGTATATCTATGCGGTCTGCACATCCGGCATCAATCCCGGCGGGGCTC
>DXVA01000515.1 GCA_019408975.1 Lentisphaeria bacterium
ATATTGTAAAACCGTATTGAAACTTATTTTGCAATCAGCCGGACATACTCTTTCAGCTGTTTTACCAGCGGCGGAATCTCGTCGAGCGTCTTCATTCCCGATACCGCAAGCGCGGCATAGGGGGGCTCTCCGATCGTCACGGCAAGCGTGTAGTGTTTTGAGTTCCGCACCAGCGCATAACCGTTCCTGCGGGTATGCAGAAGCTGTTTCTCCAGTTCGGGCGTCAAGCCGGGAATATCTTCAAAATCCCGCTCCGCCATCAATGCGTGCCCGATGCTGGAACGCTCCCAGTCATAAAGACAATTCGGGCTCAGCCCGCTTCCCATCCCATTTCCCCCGCTGCGGTGAAACAAATAACAGACCTTCTCCCTCCAGAGCACACCGAGTGCAACAGTCGGAACCTGTCCGCTCAAAGATTCCAGGTATTGATACGCATTCCGGAGAAGCCCCGAAGAAGCAAGGCTCTCGACGGCAAGCACATGGAGAGCCGGACCCGGTGCATATTTCCGCGAAGAAGTGCGGTAAGCATATCCGAGATAGGCAAAAGTTTTCAGGAGACGGCTGACCCTGACCGGACTCATCCCCAGTTTTCTGGCGAGCTCCAATCCGGCAACGGGCTCCTTATGAGTCGCAAGCTCCTCCAGAAGCGCCATCCCGTCGATCAGACCATCTACTTTCTGTGCTGGCAGTTTATTCATAATATTACTATTATAGCAATTTATTAAAATAAATCAAGAGGGATAATAAGAAAAATCAGGAAAATTTACAGTACAGGGACTTCGGCTCTGCACCGGTCCGGGGGAATAATCAGGCAGTGTACAAGCGATTCAATCCGCTCAATGGCGGGAATTTGGTTCATCAGAGGGAAAGAACAGGAGAACTGCGCACTCTCATGCTCCACGCAGACGGAAGTCACCTGCACCCCGGCAAAACAAGCCTGCCGTTTTGAAAAGGATCATGGTGCAGGGACAACGCATCTGTTGCGGCAATATATAAAAACAGAATAATCAGCCTTCGATAATTTCCGTTCCAATACCGCTGTTCGTAAAGATTTCCAGCAGCAGGGAATGCGGAATGCGCCCGTCCACCATATGAACTTCCTTCGTTCCGGCTTTGATCGCCTCGACGGAGCTTTGAATTTTCGGGAGCATACCGCCGGTCAGCACTTTATCCGCAATCAGAGAATCAACCTCGGAGGTCTTGATGACCGAAATAAGGGATTTCTCATCTTTCGGATCGCGAAGTACACCGGGGACATCGCTCAGGAACACCAGTTTGCGCGCTTTCAAAGCCTTGGCAATCTCGCAGGCGGCGGTATCCGCGTTGATGTTGTAAGGCTGATGGAAGAAATCCATCGCAAGCGGCGTGATCACGGGAATGAATTTATAACGCAGTGCATCCAGTATCGGGTTCACATCCACGGAAATCACTTTCCCGACAAAACCGATGTCAAGTTTTTCGCCGGACTCAGGGTCTGATGACCAGAGTTTTTCGGCACGCATGATTCCCTTGCCGGAAATCGTGACGCCTTTGCCGCCGCTCGCCGCGATGCCGTCAACAAGGTTCTTGTTCGTATTGTTGTGAAGGACGTCGTCAACCACCTTGATCGTGTCGGCATCCGTCACGCGCAGCCCGTTGATGAACTGCGTCTGAACGCCCAGTTCCCTGAGGCGGGCGCTGATCGCCTTGCCGCCACCATGGACCACCACCATTTTCATTCCGATGGCTTCCAGAAGCACGATATCGCGCATGGTTTTACGCGTCAGTTCCGGATTTTCCATCGCACTGCCGCCGAATTTCACCACGGCAATGGAGTTTTTGAATTCCTGAATGAACGGAAGCGCCTCGTTCAGCACATCCGCCTTTCTGATAAGTTCCTGCATTTTCTTTTTCTCCCAAAGAGTTATCAAGTATGGTAATCCGCGTTGATCTTCACATATTCGTAGGTGAAATCACCGGTCCAGACCGTCGCGGAAGCGGTGCCTTCCCCGAGATCAATCTTCACTGTGAATTCACGGCGTTTCATCAGTTCCGCAAGCTCACTCTCCGGTGTTCCCGCATCAAGGCCGCCG
>DXVA01000516.1:0-1534 GCA_019408975.1 Lentisphaeria bacterium
TTACTTGTCTGTATATTTTTAAACAAGAAAGGAAAGATATCATGCTTGAAAAACTCCAGACCAATCCCAAATTCCAGAAAAGACGCGGTCCGGTCGTCCTCATGATCATGGACGGCGTCGGCATCGGCAAATACAAAGAAGGCGATGCGGTTCTCGATTCACCGACCCCCTTCCTTCATAAACTTATGAAAGAGCTTCCCTTTACCACCTTGAAAGCACACGGAACCGCTGTCGGGCTGCCCAGCGATGACGACATGGGCAACAGTGAAGTCGGTCACAACGCCATGGGATGCGGGCGCGTATTCGCACAGGGAGCAAAACTGGTTTCCGAAGCAATCGCCTCCGGAAAGATGTTCGAAGGCGAAACCTGGAAGAAAGTCATCGCACAGGCGAAAAAGGGCGGAACGCTTCATTTCATCGGGCTCTTTTCCGACGGCAATGTCCACAGCAATATCGCGCACCTCAAGGGAATGCTCGACAAAGCCAAAGCCGAAGGAATCACGAAAGTGCGCCTCCACATTCTTCTCGACGGGCGCGATGTCCCCGAAACCTCCGCTCTCGACTATATCGATCCTTTTGAAACCTACCTGAAAGAGCTCGGAGCCGATTTCAAAATCGCTTCCGGCGGCGGGCGCATGGTCGTTACCATGGACCGCTACGGCGCAAACTGGGATATGGTCCGGAAAGGTTGGGAGACTCATGTGCAGGGCAAGGGCAGAATGTTCAAAAACGCACATGAAGCCGTTGAAACGCTTCGCGCGGAAACCAAGGCGATTGATCAGGACCTGCCGCCGTTCGTCATCTCCGAAGACGGAACGACGCCTGTCGGACCGGTCAGGGACGGCGACGCAGTAATCTACTTCAATTTCCGCGGAGACCGCGCAATTGAGATCAGCCAGGCGTTCGATCAGGGAGCTGAATTCACTCATTTCGACCGTGGCGCCAAGCCGGATGTCCTTTATGCGGGCATGATGGAATACGACGGCGACCTTCATATCCCAAACAATTACCTGGTGAATCCGCCGGAAATCGACCGCACGCTTGCCGAATATCTCAGCGTTTCCGGCGTGAAGCAGTTTGCGATCAGCGAAACCCAGAAATACGGGCATGTGACCTATTTCTTCAACGGCAACCGTTCCGGCAAATTTGAAAATGAAGAATATCTTGAGATCCCCTCCGACGTTGTTCCGTTTGAACAGCGTCCGTGGATGAAATGCGCGGAAATCACGGATGCCGTCGACAAGGCGATCGAAAGCGGCAAGTATGATTTCATCCGCCTCAACTATCCCAACGGCGACATGGTCGGGCATACCGGAATTTATCAGGCGGTCCAGGTTTCCATGGGAGCGCTGGACATCTGTCTTGAGCGAGTTTACAATGCGGTGAAAAAAGCCGGCGGCATCCTTGTCGTCACAGCGGACCACGGCAACGCCGACGACATGTATGAGCATGACAAAAAAGGCGAAGTCAAATACAACAAGGATGGTTCTCCGAAACGCAAGACCAGCCACTCGCTGAACCCGGTTCCCTGTTT
>DXVA01000516.1:1544-2062 GCA_019408975.1 Lentisphaeria bacterium
TGACAAGTCCATCGTAGACATGGCGAAATAACGGAAGGAAGGAAATCATGGCTGCACCGCTTCTGCTGATCGACTCCTATTCCCAGATCTATCGCGGATATTATGCGATACGCGCACTTGCAACCGCTCAGGGAATACCGTCCAATGCGGTGTTTGCCATGACGAAACTCCTTATGAAACTCAAAGAGGAATACGAAGGCTATGAAGGCGCGTTCGTATTCGACAAGGGGCGCCCGGCGCAGAGAATGGCGCTCGCCCCCGCCTACAAAGCGAACCGCCCGCCGATGCCCGACGACCTCCGCAGCCAGCTGGAAATCATACGGGATATGATTCACGCTTTCGGCTGGAACATCATCGAATGGGAAGGTTCGGAAGCGGACGACCTGATCGCGGCAGCGGCGGCAAATTTCACGGACCGCAAGGTTCTGATCGTCTCCTCGGACAAGGACATTTCTCAGGTGATTGACGAACGGGTCGAGATGCTCGTGCCGGATCATGACGGTAAAGGTTTTACCAGG
>DXVA01000517.1 GCA_019408975.1 Lentisphaeria bacterium
TTCTTTATATTAATTATATATCAATCGGTTGATAAAACAAGGGGGCAAAGGAAAAAATTTGACTTTTTTTATGACTTTTCAGGAATATGGCAATCCTGGATGGACAAGAGCCGAAGCGCACCCCGCAGCCATGTCCGGCTTCCGGGGCGCACTTCGATTTCAAACGGCGTATTTCATTCAGAAAATCAGTTTGATACCGCGATGCCCTGCATCGGAGTAATTCATTCTTTTTCTCCGAGCCCGCCGAGAGGAATGATGCCGTCGGCGGATGTTTTGCCCTCGTAATCCGCCGTTTTTGCTCCTGCAAGCGGAAGCTCGTCGGGGGAAAGATTCAGGACGAAGACATGCTTTGCAGATTTCGCGAGCGCTTCTCCGATTCGTGCGCTGTCATGGAGAATGACGATGCTCTCTTTTTCATTCGAAACCATTGCATAAGCTGCGCCGCTCTGATGGTAGGCGACATCCCATTTCCCGTAATTGAAGGTTTCGCGGTGCGCCTGATAAAAACCGAGCCAGTGACGGATGATCTTCTGTTCCGTTTCGGAGATTGCGAGCAGGTCCATTGAGAGCATCGGGACGCCTGCAAGGGAGGCGATCATGTGGCGCGAGATGTTTACCGGTGATTCCTGCGGATGCCAGTAGGCGGGGTCCGCATGGACCGGGACACCGTCTCCGACGCTGATGCGTATCTGTGTGAGACGGTGGAAGTTGTCGATGAAGTCGAACGGGACGTCACCCGCGCGGAACTGGGTTCCGTAAGCGAGCATTCCGGGGGTCGCATACGCCTGCCGGAACTCGATCAGTGCATCTTTTTTCACTTCGCGGATGGTTTCGGCGAGCTCCTGAATGAAGTGCGTGGTATCTTCCCCGCGCGGCTCCTCCATGTTCGGGAAAATATAATCGAGGAAATCGACTTTCAGCCCGTCCAGCCCATAATCCTGAATGACATGTTTCATTTTCCCGAGCAGGAGCTTCGCCGCCTCTTTGCGGCTGCTGTCGAAAGTGTAACATCCTTCATGATATTCCGGCTTGACAATGTCGGCAAGCTGTTTGTAAAGTTCGCTTTTCGCACCGATGAGGAACGGCGCCACCCAGAGCAGGTATTTCATGCCCATCGCCTGAACACGTTTCCGGTGATTTTCGAAATCGGGGAATTTCTTTTCCGAAAGGTTCCAGTCGCCGATCATCTCATACCATGTGGAGATCGTTTCCGGCGAGACGCGTTTCATGACGTCGAAACACCAGCCGTCGTCGATGATCAGCGTGCGGAAGCCGAGCCTGGAAGCGACTTCCGCATTTTTCTCCACCCAGTCCTGTGTGACCGCCGCATGGACTGCATACCATGTGCAGAAAACCGGTTCCCACGCACCCTCCGGAAATTCCGGCAGAGGCAGGGCAAGAGCTTTGCGCCAGTCCGCCAGAGAGTCTGTCCAGACCTGCGGACGCTGGTCGATGACGAGCTCGAAATCTTTCGATCCGCTACCGAGCGCCACTTCGATCGTGATGTCATAGGTGCATTTTTCCTGATTCATTTTCGCAAGAAACCTTGCATCGTCCGTGAGATTCGTCAGACCGGCGGAGAGACGGTTGATCTGCCTGGAATTGAAGAAGGCGATGAACGGAAACGCACGCTGCCCGGCGCTTTTGCTTTCAATCACCCATACGATTTTTGTGGAAGGCGTACGGCTTTCCGGCACCCAGTATCCGTGCATGTCGAGGATCGGCACGGAAAAGCGCATCTGCATGATGCCGCTGTGCCCGGGGACCTTGACCGCGAGTCTGCTGTAATTGCCGTTGTGTTCCAGCGAATCATACTGTTCCGACTGGTAAAAGAGACCGACTTTCATTTCTGTTTCCTTTCTATGAATTCAGGTTTGATGAAGATCGAATACGGGGGCGGGGGCGCTTTGCCCTCCAGAATGTCGGCGAGAAGTTCCGCCGCAGTGCGGGAACGTTGATCCGTATGCAGATCGACGCTGGAAAAGTTGAGTTCCGCCGCCAGATACGTGTTGTTGAGTCCGCACAG
>DXVA01000518.1 GCA_019408975.1 Lentisphaeria bacterium
GAAGTCCATTGTCCATCTCTTTTAAACGGCTGGAACGAAGCCCGGAATTGTCCGGCGTAAAAAAATCATCGTCATACGGATTGGTGTCGTCGTTGACATCCAGAACAGCCTGCGGAATTTTTCCTTGAGCGAACGGTTCAAAAAATGAATAGGATGCAAGCGCCGTCAGAACTGTCATGGACAGCAGGAACATCAGTGTTCTGAATCGTATCATGAGCCCTCATCGTTATATTTTCCAATGGGGCATACTATAACCCGCTTCGCAGGAGTTTCAAGCGGGGAAGGGGAGCAGCATACGAAAAAAGCCTCCCGGGCTCCGGGAGGCTCTGAATAGAGACGCAAACTGAAACTTATTTCAGCACCACACGTTTGATATTCTTTTTGCCGGCTTTCACGATGGCGGAACCGTTCGGGAAGTCGGCGGTTTTTGCCGTGAAATCGGGATCGCTGACCCGCTGGTCATTCAGATAGGCGCCTCCGCCCTGGATCAAGCGGCGCGCTTCGCCGTTGGATTTGCAGAGACCGGCTTCCACCATCAGTTTCGGAAACCAGATGCCTTCCGCCGGCAGAGTCAGTTCGAAGGTCGGCAGATCGTCGATCACCGCTTCATCCGTATTGATTTTGGCGATTGCACTGGTTGTCGGGATTTTATTTTCCTTATCGGAAAATCCGAACTTCGCTCCGGCTGCGAGATATGCCTTTGCCGCTTCATCCTCGCTGTGGGCGAGAGCCGTTGCTTCAAATGCAAGGATCTCTTTTGCGCGGTTGATGGAAGCGGAGCAGATGTCTTTGACCTCATCGACAGGAAGCGCGGTGAAGTAGAGCATCAGCTTCTGCACGTCGGCATCGTCCGTGTTGCGCCAGAACTGGTAGTAGTCGAACACGGAAGTCTTGTTTTTATCGAGCCAGACCGCGCCACCTACGGATTTGCCGAATTTCTGTCCGGTGCTGCTGTTGATGAGAAGCGGCATTGTGATGCCGTGGACTTCCTGCTGGGAGAGTCTGCGGACGAGTTCCGTTCCCGCCACAATGTTGCCCCACTGATCCTGTCCGCCCATTTCGAGCTTGCATCCGAATTTCTTGTTGAGCATATAGAAGTCATACGCCTGAAGAATCATGTAATTGAATTCAAGGAAGGAAAGCCCCGTTTCAAGGCGCATTTTGACGGATTCCGCAGTCAGCATCTTGTTGACGCTGAACTTGGAACCGATATCGCGCAGGAAATCGAGGTAAAGCATATTGTTGAACCACTCCGCGTTGTTCACGAAAATGGCGTTGTCTTCGGAGATGAAGCGGGAAAGCTGTTTGCGGATGCACTCCGCATTGTGCGCGACGACTTCTTTGGAGAGAATCACGCGCGCCTCGCTTTTGCCGGAGGGATCGCCGATCTGCCCTGTTGCGCCGCCGACCATGACAATGGGAACATGTCCCGCCTGCTGAAGACGGCGCATCGCCATGACAGGGAGAAGATGTCCGACATGAAGGCTGTCGCCGGTGGGGTCGAATCCCACATAATAATAAACCTTTTCCTCCGAGAGAAGTTTCTTGATTGCATCTTCGGAAGTGTTCTGGTAAATGAACCCCCGGACTTTCAGATCCTCAAATGGGCACGACGACATTTCTGTAACCTTTCATCTATGTTTTTTTGTTTTGTCATAATGACACGAAAACCGTATAAACTATCACCGTTTTGGGAATATTGCAAGTGAATCAGGCTTTTTTATCATTTTTTTTGAGATGCCGCCTGAATATTGGGAATCCGATTATTTGCCGCAGAGCTTTGTTTCCAGTTTGCCGTTTTTATAAAAATATCATGGTGCAGGTGCTTTGCATCTGCCGCGATCCAACTGCGTAAGTTGGTCGTGCACAGCACGAAATCCTCCCGCCGGAGCGGTGCAAACCGTTCACTGGCGAGAACTTGAGTTATCAAGTTCGAGAGCTCCGGCGGAATCCCCTGCGGTAATACGCTGTCCCGGCGGCTCTCGAAGCTTCGCTTCTCGTCCGTTAGCG
>DXVA01000519.1 GCA_019408975.1 Lentisphaeria bacterium
GTAATATAGCACAGTATTTCTTTTATTTCAAGTTGTTATTTAGGGATAAGTTCTTAATTGCCACACGTTTGAAAAATGCTGCGCGAAAGCTTCAGGAAACCCCTATGTCTATCAAGGAAATCGCCTTTTCATGCGGATTCAATGACATTGTCTATTTCCGGCGCTGCTTTCAGCGCCATTATTCAATGTGCCCCACACATTACCGCAATCTCCATGTAAGAGGACATATTAATACAGAGTAGAAATTTATTCATACTGAGTTCGGGCAGCCCGATTATTGCCGACGGGAAAAAACAGGGGCTCATCCTTTCCCGCCTGCCAGCAGTTTCTCCCGCAGCAGTTTCGACGCCGCCTGATATGCCGCAAAAGTCCAATGCGTCCCGTCAGGCTGGGCATATTCGGCGGCAAGCTGTCCGTCTGAATCCCGGAGCAGTGCATGGAGATCGAAAAACCCGGCAAACTCCCGCTCAAAAAGTTCACGGCACACTTCATTCAGCGCCACGATCTTCTCCTGATATTGAAAGCGGTCCCATGCATCGGGCGCCCGCAGCGGCGCAATACTGTTGCACCAGACGCGGATGCCGCGCTCGCGCATCAGTTCCGCAACGAATTTCAAGCGGGCGACGGAATCGTCGAAATCACGTTCGATCCCGTTGATTCCAATGTTGATCACGACCTGTCTGGGGGAATTCGGGAAGATGTCCTCGTCAAGCCGGAAATAAAGTCCGTTGACATTATCGCCTCCGATGCCGCGGTTCAAATGGGAGAGTTCCGGAAACGCCTCCGCCGTCGGCCAGAGCTCGAAAATGGAATCTCCATAGAAGACCGTATCCACCGGACCGTGTTCAAGCGTCCGCCAGCGCACGATATCGCGCCAGCGGTCGCGAGTCCGGAAGAATGCATAGATTTCCTCTCTGTCCCGTTCCGTAAAAAGTTCATTTGCCTGCATCATCTGCGTTTCTCCAGTATTACGGCTTCCCCATAAGCGCCGGGGTCCTTGCCGTCGGCAATTCCGCCGAACCATTCCAGCCAGTGACGCCCGGCACGGTCACGGTCATTGACCAATACGCTCAGTTTGAGTTCCAGTCCGGCGCGGTAACGGATATTCAGCGATTCCCACGGAATGGCGACACGATAACATTGAACGCCGTTTGCAACGGTGCTCTTTGAAATCAATTTCGGAATCGGCGCAGCCAGAGGCATACGGTTCAGATTCATGCTCGCCCACACCCATGAACGGTTGTCGGCGGCGACTCCGAATTCAGCGTAGGCGGTCTCCTGAATACCGTCGTTGTTGGCACGGAACATATCCGCCTGCGGCACGCTGACGCCGATCTGAAGCGAATCCCCGCTCCAGAGGGAGGCGGCTTCCGCGGCAGGCAGGAATTCACGATCTTTCACATCGCACGCCAGATAAAGATAGTTTTCATCGGATGCAAGGTAAAGCCTGCCCGCCGGACGATCCGCCTCGCCTTTGAGCGCATGGCGGCTGTATGTCCCGGTTTCAAGCGGGTAAACACCGCGCGCAGGCCACTGATCGACAGGCAGATTCACGGCATTCGCGCAATAGGGGATTCCGACCGGAACCGGATTGCCCGGCAATGCTACGCTGAAAGATTTTCCATCAGGCGGCGTCAACCGCGCAGTATAGCGGGTCGGACGCGCGGAAACAGCCGCTCCCGGCAAAGGCAGAATCGTCTCGGCACCGACGCGCGCGGCGCCGCTGCCGATGACACGGTCCGGTTCCGCAAGGATTTCGACTTTCGCCTGACGCTGTGCCGGGTCATTGGCGCGCAGACGGAAAGACAATGCAGGAACTCCATCCTTTTCGCAAGGTTTCACATCGGCAAGTTCCAGTTTCGGCTGGATATGCAGAAGTTTCTGCCAGATATAGCGGTTGACGCCGTTCCGGCTGAGCATCAGAAACAGATCGCTGTCGCCGAGAGGCGCATCAGGTGAAATCTTGAGTTTCAGCGTCCAGTTG
>DXVA01000052.1:0-1697 GCA_019408975.1 Lentisphaeria bacterium
AAGCGTAATCGCATTGTTGTCGGCTGCAAAACCGCGCCCGGGCTTGCCGACTTCATTTGCGGCAATCCAGTCGAAATTTTTCGCTTTCATTTTTTTGAGCGCATTGGCTTCCAGATCATCCGTTTCCGCAGCAAAGCCCACCAGAATCTGGTTGTCCCGCTTGAGCTTCCCGAGTGACAATGCAATGTCTTCGGTTCGTTCCAGCTCCAGAAAAAGATTGCCTTCCGTTTTTTTGAGTTTGCTTTGGGAACAGATGACCGGACGGTAGTCAGCAACGGCGGCGGAGAGAATGATCAGTTCCGCTTCGGGCATTGCCAGCTTCATTGCCTGTGCCATCTGTGCGGCGGTTTCGATCCCGGTAAATCCGGCAAGTCCTTCCGGCGGCGGAATGGCGACGGGCCCCGAAATCAAAGTGACGGTATGTCCGAGCCTGACTGCGGCTTCCGCCACGGCATATCCCATCTTGCCGGAAGAGTGATTGGTGATGAAACGGACCGGGTCGATACTTTCGCGCGTCGGTCCTGCGTTGATCAGAACGTTCATAGGGGGATGTCCTCGAAACCGATGGCGCGCTGCTCCCGGCGGATGCGGCGGCATTCAGGGCACATGAAAACCTCAAGCCCGAGCATCTGCGCAGTTTCTTCCGATTTGCGGATCGTGACGATGTCGCCTTCGCTGAGCTTGACGCTTTCCGGAGAATTATCGAAAACCAGCTCGGAGGGGCCGCGCAGGATTCTGACCTTGATGACGGATTCCTCTTTCAGCACAAGATGATTCAGCAGTTCCGTGCTGTTGCTGAACGCGATTCCGATTCCGACGCGGAAACTGCCGTGGGTGATGCTCCGGTAATAGGCTGTGCTTCCGTGGACCGTGGAGACCCCGACGCCGTCGCCGACCACTTCGCGTGCGTAAATATCGTCATCGATTTTGACCTGGTAACGCAGAGCGCTGACATTGTTCATGTTGTGTATGAAAATATCGTTGACTGCATAACGCTTCACATTCCCGGTCATTCCGGCGAGCTTCATCATTTTCGTGATTTTGAGCTTTCCTGCAAGCATGGCATCGATCTGGCTTTCAACGGAATGAAGCGGGCAGTGTGGTGCGGTTTCCACGTCGCGGACAGGCATTTTCAGGCGCTGGGGATAAGCGAGCTCGGCGCCGAGCATGGCGCCGTCTCCTCCGTAACTGATCAGCAGGTCGAAGTCTTCCCTGTGCCTGTCTACGACCGTGACTCCTTTGCCGAGCAGTATCTTTTCAAGCGATTCCGCATTTTTACCGTAAAGCGCGACTTTCATTTCGCCGGACTCCTGAACTGATATTTTTCAATGATGGAATATAGCACCGCCGCCGCGCAATTTCCAACGTTGACCGAAGTCTTTGCGCCGAACATCGGCAGGGAAACGATTCCATCGCATTCCGCGCCTGCCTTCGGATCGACTCCAAGCGCCTCGTTCCCGAAAACCAGGGCAAGAGGGAAGCGGCAGTCATAATCCCATATGTGCTGCGACTGGTCGGAGACTTCCACAGCAAGAACGCAGCACCCTTTGGATTTCAGCTCGCGGACGGCGTCCACGGTTTGCCCGAACCTGCGGAACGGAACGGTTCTGTCCGCGCCCATGGCGGATTTTGCAAGCTTCGGATGAGGCGGAGCGGGCGTGTAGCCGCAGCAGATCACTTCTTTTGCGCCGACTGCA
>DXVA01000052.1:1707-8130 GCA_019408975.1 Lentisphaeria bacterium
GCATCCGCCAGACGGAAAATATTTCCGGCATTGAATGAACTCCTGAGACGGTCCAGCACAATCGTGATCTCCGGATGAGCGCCCACGGGGAACCTCCATTCACCTTCTCGGACGGGAGGAACGTCCGGAAGACTGCCTGCGCCCGCCGCTCCCGTGCCGGGAATTTCCGTGGGGGCGGGAGTGTTTCACCGGTGCGTTGACACGTTCCGGCAGGACAAGCATTTCCTCCTCCGGCTGAATCGTTTTGATTTCAATCTGTGCGTATTTTTCGATGTCCGGCATGACGTATGCGCCGTATTCGCAGACAAAACTGATGGATTTGCCTTTGGCTCCGGCGCGTCCTGTGCGGCCGATGCGGTGGACATAGTCCTCCGGATGATCCGGCAGGTCGTAGTTGATGACATGCGAGATGCCCGCAATATGGATTCCGCGCGCGGCGACATCGGTCGCCACGACTACCTTGATCTCGCCGGATTTGAATTTTTCCAGAATCTTCAAGCGCTTTGCCTGCGGAATATCCCCGGAAAGAAGCTCCGCCTTGATCCCGTATTCATACAGATGATCCACCAGGTCGATATTTTTCTCTTTCCAGTTTCCGAAAATGATCATGCGCTCGAACGGTTCGTTTTTGATGAGCCACAGCAGCATGGGAAGCTTCTGGTGATTCATCACCGCATAGAAATGCTGGTCGATGAGGTCGGTTACGACATGTTCGGGTTCCGCTTCAAGGGAAACCGGATCGACAAGCCAGCGGTCTACGAGAGCCAGCACCTCGGGCTCCAGCGTGGCGCTGAAAAGCATGGTCTGGCGTTTCCCGGCAGGCGGAAGCTTCGATACGATGCGGCGGACATCGGGGATGAATCCCATGTCCAGCATACGGTCCGCTTCATCAATCACGAGAATTTCCGTGGACGAAAGATCAAGATGCCCGCTGCGCGAATAATCAATGATCCTGCCGGGAGTCCCGACGAGAATGTCGATCGGATCGGCAAGCGAGTCGCGCTGCCCCTGATGATCCATGCCTCCGAAGATCACGAGATTGTTCAGCGACGTGTATTTGCCGAGTGCAAGCGCGTCATTATGAATCTGGATTGCCAGTTCGCGGGTGGGCGAAAGCACCAGCACACGGCAGGAGCCGGGGCGTCTTGATTCCGGCGGAAGCGGATTCTTGATCAGGCGTGTCATGGCGGACGCCAGAAATGCCGCAGTTTTTCCTGTGCCTGTCTGTGCCTTTGCCGCAAGATCCTTGCCTGCGAGGGCATAGGGCAGACATTTTTCCTGAATTACGGTGCAATACTGGAATCCGAGAGTTTGCGTTCCTGCGAGGATTTCAGGCGCCAGATCAAGATCATAGAATCTTGTTTTGCCTTCCTCCTGCGGCGGTGCGGCAAGTTCCGGCATTGGAGGCGGGGAAGCCTTGACGGTTTTCTTTTTCGCCTGCATCGGCGCGGATTTCGTTTTCCCGGCTCTGCTCTCTGCTTTTGTTTTCCCGGTGGACTGCCTGGCGTCTGCTTTTTTCACGGAGGAACGGCGCTGAACGGACTGTTCCCGTTTCGGCCCTCTGGCGGAGGTTGATTTCTGAGGAGGCTTCTGGGCGGTCTGTTTTTTCCCTTCTTCCGTGGAAGCGGTTCCGAAAATAGATTTTTTTAGAAGTCTGAGTCTTGCCTTGAGACTGAGTCGGAAGGGACGGTCTGATTTTTTCTGAGTTTTCTTTAACACGACAGTAATGGAAGTTTCTTTTGTTTAGTGATTAATGGTTGAAAAGTTCGAGTTCATAAGTTACATCTGAAACGGCGATAATACAAGTTTTTTTGTGAAATAACGGCTGTTTTTCCATTTTTCATAAGGGGCCGTGACTGCCGGGGCGATGCTGTTCCTGAACCTGGCCGGGAAGAACGGCTCCGGCGCTGACGATCAGGCGCATGGCGTCTGCAACGGACATGTCAAGGAAAATACACCGTTCCTTCGGAATCAGAAGCAGGAATCCGCTGGTCGGGTTCGGAGTCGTCGGCATGAAAATACTCACGACCGGCTTGCCCAGTTTCCCGGTGACTTCAAACGGTTCCGTATTTTCATTCGTCATAAAACCGATTGCGTAAGAGCCGGCGCACGGATATTCAAACATCACGACTTTGCTGAACATGCTTCCGCCGCTGGAGGACCAGAGGGCATCGCCGATCTGCTTGCAGGTGGAGTAGATGAAATTAATGATCGGCAGGCGGAGCAGAATCTTCTGCGCCAGCGTGATCATGCGGTTTCCGAGCGTCATTCTGGCAAGCTGACCGATCGCGATCAGGAGCACGACGATGAGAACAAGCGAAATCACGCGAATTCCCTGCTGGACCCAGAACGAACCGATCTCGTCCTGAAAGATGTTGAGGTGCTTGATGATTGCGAGCGCCCACGTCGTCAGGAGATTATAGATGAACCACGCAACCCAGAGCGTTACGAAAATCGGAATTACGACAAACAGCCCTGTGATCAGCAGTCCTTTGGTCTGCGAAAAGACGAAACGCCTGCTTCGCCTCGCCATCAGCGAGAGATATAAATTAAGCTTGCTTTTCTTCATCCTGTTCCTTGTACATCAGTTTCAATTGCAGAATTTTGCGTTTGTCCGCCTTCAGGACAAGCGCGGAAAGCGGATTGTTCTCGAAATGGAAAATTTCTCCTTCTTCGGGAATGCGCCCGAGTTCATAGCAGATATAACCGCCGATGGTGTCCGCGGCTTCCGTATCGGGAATATCCGAATCCATGATTTCGTTCACATCGGAAATCATGGCTCTGGCTTCCAGAACGATCGAGCCGTCCGGCATCAGCTGCGGCTTGGTCTTTTCCTCTTCTTCATTGTCATACTCGTCCTGAACGTCTCCGACGATTTCCTCAATGATGTCTTCAAAGGTGATGATGCCGGAGGTCCCCCCGTATTCGTCGATGATGACCGCAAAATGGTTGTGCTTGCGTTTGATCTCTTCCAGCAGTTCGCCGACTTCTTTGGATTCCGGAATGAAGATCGGCTTGTGCGCGAGCTGGTCGAGCGTTTTTCCGGCGATTTTCCGGTCGTCGATGAAATCTTTGGCATAGATGATCCCTTTGATCTCGTCGACGGTGCGGTTGTAGACCGGAATGCGGCTGTGCCCGGTTTCGATGAACATCTTCTTGGCTTCCTCGATCGAGGCGGTCGAGGGAAGGGCGGAGAGATCGACGCGCGGCGTCATGATTTCGCGGACGGACATATCGCCGAGATCAAGAATTCCCTTGATCATCCGTTTCTCCTCTTCCTCCAGGTCGTCGTTTTCATTGTCGCTGTAATTCTCGACGAAGGACAGAATCTCGTCTTCGGTGCTGACCTTCTGATCCGGCGCTTCTTCGTTGCGCCAGTCTTCGGCATTTTTCCTGAGACGTTTCGCCAGAAGTGTGAACGGGAGCAGAACCGTGTTTGCCAGCAGGGAGACAAAAGGAAGGGTTGTCCGCAGAATGAATGTGTCGTAACGGTAGAGCACGAGGCGCGAAATGATCTCGCCGAGATACCAGGAGCAGATGATTGCGGCGATGATGATGAGCACGCGCCATGTCTGAAGGGCGTTGCCGAACTTTTCCAGAAGGACCGAATACGAAAGCATGCCCATGAGAGACGAAAGAATGAAGAGCAGCAGCTTGAATACGCCGCGGATGGAATCGGAACGATCCATCCATTCACTCAATTTTTCCGCCAGTTCAGGTTCCGTGTTTTCCAGTTTCATGATCTGCCCGCCGGAAAGACGGTCGAACGCCTCGAAGGCGCAGAACAGCATCAGAAACAGGATAAAACTTGCGATTAACAGTTCCAGTTCGAGAAACATTATATGTGAGTATCTCCCATCAGAACAGGTTCAGGAAAGATGTCACTGAATGTAAACAGCTTTTCCAGTTCGTTCATTGTTTTATGTTCCCTGCGCCTCATTTTCCTCTTGAGTTCAGGTTTCAGGTCATTCTCTCCCGAAGCGTGCAGCAGCCCGTGTACCAGGTACAGAACCACTTCCCGCGAATAGGGGAGCGAACGCTTTTCCGCTTCCCGTCTTGCGATCTCGGGGCAGATGATGATTTCCACTTCCACGGAATCCTCATCTTTTTCGTCCGGCAGTTCGCTTTTCGATTCACGGTAATCAAAACAGATTACATCCGTCGGGCCCTGATGTCCGACGAAAGCTTCGTTGATTTCCGCCATCTCCTCCGCTCCGACGAAATTCAGCGAAAGCTCGTTTGCAATCCCGCTTCCGGTAATTCCTGCCGCCTTTTCAGACAGTTTTTTCAGGCGTGCCATTGCCGGGCGCGGATACATTTTTTCCGCTCTCCATGAACAAATCGTCTTCATCCTTACTGTCATCCCTGGGATATGCTATGCGCCCATGCATCATGGACGATAGCGTTTTAACAAAACTTTTGCGGATGCCCGCAAGCTCTTTCATCGTCAGATTGGCTTCGTCAAGCTGCCCGTCGCGGATCTTTTTGCGGAAGAGCTCCTTGACCAGCGCATCAATGGATGCCGGTGTCGGCTTTTCCAGGCTCCGTGAAGCCGCTTCGCAGCAGTCCGCCAGCATGATCAGCACGATCTCTTTTTCCGTGGGGAGGGGACCCTGGTAACGGAACTCGTTTTCCCCGACATTGTGTTCGCCGTGAATTTCCTGCGCACGTTTGTAGAAATAGAGAATCAGATCCGTGCCGTGATGCTGCATGATCGTGTCGCGGATGATCTTCTTTAATTTATATTTGCGCGCCAGCTCCAGCCCGTATTTCACATGGTTCAGGATGATCATGGCGCTCATGGACGGATTCAGTTCCCGGTGCATGTCCGCGCCGGGGCTGTTCTCGATGAAGTAATCCGGCTGGGAAAGTTTGCCTACGTCATGAAACAATGCGCAGACCCGTGCCTTGATATGGTTGAGCCCGACCTCCTGCGCCGCCTGTTCCGCGAGGGTCGATACCATCAGGCTGTGGTGATAGGTGCCGGGCGCTTCAAACTGCAGGCGCTTGAGAAGCGGATGGTTGTAATCGCTGTAAATCAGCAGGGACATTGTGGTGCTGACGTCGAACATGAATTCAATGACGAACAATGCCAGCTGTGCAAGGATCGCGGTCAGGAGCCCGGTGAAAAGCGGAAATACGAGAATCCAGAAACAGATATCTTCGCCCTCCGTATCCTTCCAGAGAAAGATGAACGCCACGATCAGGGTGGAGATCATGGTTCCCAGAAATGCGCGGACAAAGAAATTCCGGTAATTGGTTGCGTAGCGCACTGCGAATCCTGCGCCGCCGTTGACGATCAGCCCGGTCAGCATCATCTGGAACGGATTGTTCATCTGAAGGGAGGCGATGGTCGTTACCAGCAGTCCCACGAACAGCGCTGCGCGGATGCCGTAAATGACGGAGACGATGATTGCGGAGAATCCCAGCGGCAGGGCGAAGTAGATGACATTCGGTGGAATGCTGTATTGTTCGCTTATGATTTTGAAAAGATCGAGGAACACGCGGTTCAGCAGGATCGAGGCGATCGTGATCAGCCCGAGGAGCCAGATGGTGCGGTTGCTTCGGACCATTTCCGGGTGGACATGATAGATGTAGATGCCCGTGAAGATGATGATCGCAAGGCAGAGAAAAATATTTTCCAGAATCACGCGGTAGGGACCTGACTGCGCCCTGGTTTTCCGGAGCTCTTTGTTGTAGGCTTCCAGAATCATGAGGTCCTTGTCCGTGACGACGCTTTTCTTTTCGAGGATCGGCTGCCCTTTGTGTATCTCGAACATGACGGGGCGCACCATATTTGCCATTTCCTCTTTTTTCGCTTCCGTGAAATCCTGGTCGTAGGCAAGATTGCCGTTGCCGATCACGGAAACCAGCGCTCTTTCTATCGAGGCAAGGATGGCGTCCTTGTTCGGATCATTGTAATATTCCAGTGTTGCATTCACGACTGACTTTGCGGCTTCGAGGGGAGTCATGATTTCGCGCATCGGCACACTGTCGCGCTGGCGTTTGTAGGCATCAATGATCCGGATATGCTTATCCCAGGTCAGACTGCCTTTCTGCTCGTTGCTGATGATTCCGTTGTTCAATGCGCCTTCAAACAGGGAATACATCTTTTTCATCTGAACCGGGTTGTCCGCAATCTGGAGGAGGCAGTCCAGCGTATTTTTATTCAGGCGCGCCACAAGGTTTTCCGTGGAATCTCCCGGAGACGGCAGATATTTCGTACCTTTGTTTTCCGCGTTTCCGCGTTTCCGCAGTTCCGCAAAGAAATCCTGGAAATGCTCCGTGATCTGCGCTGTGGCTTCCGGCTGAATCTTGAAGTAATACGGCGCCTGGGATGCCACCTGTTCGCGCAGGGCTCTGGTTTTCAGCTTATCCTCGCCGGAAAAGTCAAGTTTGGAAAAAAGGGTGTAAGGGGAATAC